>JBEAPM010000302.1:0-14994 GCA_041164445.1 Cyanobacteriota bacterium | reverse complement strand
AAAAATGGATAGGGATCTAAATGGTGCGCGAGGGATTTTCCTTCGTGCATTGGTTGATACGCCTTGGTTGAGAAATCATCTCAACTTATGTATTCGTGGGACAAATGCGAACCTTGTTAGTATTTGTTAGCGAAAAAGTATCGGTTTACGGTAGACTCCATAGAACCCACGCCAAAGCCAATCAGATGTCCCCACCAGGCCACCATCGGTTGCGTCGGGAAAATGCCCCCCACCAAATAGGTGTAGTTGACCAGAACGAAGATAGGTTCTGGCGGATACGCTCTAAAAGTCCAGATTTTGAGGTCATGGCTCACCGACTGCTTAGGGCAAAGGAACATTACATCCGCTCTAAAACCGGGATTCCCAATAGGGATAACCCTAGTTTCAAGGTGCGAGCCGTGACATCCGCGAGGACTAGGCGGCTACTACGCTGGGGTTCTTCGGCTTTGAGGATGGGACAGCGATCGTAAAACTGATTAAATTTTTGACTGAGTTCAAATAAATAGGTGCAAAGCCGATTGGGAAAGAGATCTTGAGCAACATCCGTCACCACATCTTCTAACTGTAAGAGATGTTTCATTAAGGTTTGTTCACTGTCTTCCGTCAGCACCAAACCCTCTTGCAAGGGTTCGCCTTGAAAATCAATATTCCCTTTGCGCCCAATCCCCTGAACCCGCACATAGGCATAGAGCAGGTAGGGGGCTGTATTGCCTTGCAGGGCGAGCATTTTATCGTAACTAAAGATGTAATTACTGGTGCGGTTTTGGCTGAGATCCGCGTATTTGACGGCTCCCAACCCCACGGTTTCGGCGACCTGTTGGATAAACTCTGGAGACTCTTGACGATCGTCTAGCTGGAGGCGATCTTCGAGATCCTTGCGGGCCCGCTCGATCGCTTCATCTAGTAAATCCCGCAGGCGAATCGTATCCCCCGATCGGGTTTTCAATTTTTTGCCATCTTCCCCCTGCACCAGCCCAAAGGGAACGTGGGTCAGATCAATCCCTTCGGGCACCCAACCCGCCCGCTGAGCCACCTGGAATACCTGAGCAAAATGGGAAGATTGTCCCGCATCGGTGACGTAAATGATCCGTTGCACTTGATCTTGACCAATGCGATAACGGAGTGCCGCTAAGTCTGTGGTGGCATAGTTATAACCGCCATCGGATTTTTGGATGATCAGGGGGAGGGGGTTTCCGTCTTTATTCTGAAATCCCTCTAGAAAGACACATTGGGCACCGGCATCTTCCACCAACAGCCCCAGGGTTTGCAAGTCCTCCACCACAGCGGGTAAAAAGGGATTGTAAAAAGATTCCCCCCGTTCTTTCAGGTCAATGCCTAGACGATCGTAAAGGGTCTGAAATTCCCGCCGGGACTGATCACAGAGAAGTTTCCAAGCTTGTACCGAAGCCGGATCACCGCTTTGCAGGGCCACCACCGCTTGGCGTGCCTGGGACTGGAAGATCTCATCCTCATCAAAGCGTTGTTTTGCCTTTTTATAAAAGGCGACCAAATCGCCTAAGTCGAGGGCATCCGCTTGGGTTAAGGCATCGGGATAGGCTTCCCGCAGGTAGGTAATCAACATGCCAAACTGGGTGCCCCAGTCCCCCACATGGTTTAACCGCAACACCTCATGTCCCAAAAAGGTCAGGATGCGGGCGATCGAATCTCCAATGATGGTGGATCGCAAATGCCCCACATGCATTTCCTTGGCAATGTTCGGGCTGGAAAAATCCACAATAATGCGTTGCGGTTCCACCGTTTTCACCCCTAAGCGGCGATCGTTTTGCAGTTGTAGTAACTGGTCTGCGAGGTAACGGGGTTTGAGGCGGAGATTGATAAAGCCCGGCCCAGCTAAGGTGGGAGGGTCACAAATATCCTCTAGGGAAAGTTGATCGACAATCTGCTGCGCCACTTCCCTGGGTTTGCTTTGCAACGTCTTGGCTAACCCCAGAGCCACATTGGACTGGTAGTCCCCAAATTTAGGGTTACTCGCCACACTCAAGAGGGGGTTGGTTTGGGCAAACGATTCCCCAAAAGCAGCCACCAAAGCGGCTTGGAAGCGAGAAGTGAGGAGAGGCAGAGGCGAAGACATGGGCAACCGGGAAGGGCTAGACATCTTTCTAGGATAAGACGGAACGGAGTCCTTAGGGCGCGTCATCCATTAATTCTAGAAGCCTTGCAGTATAAAGGTTACTGCGCCTGCTCCAGTAAACATAACTAGGGGCTGAAACCACTGCCGTATGAACACTTGCGCTAAATAATGACAGCCCCTAGTTTCGGTGAACAGCGTTTTGGGATGGATATACGTTAACGCCTTGAGTTGATAGCCCCGGGTATTGGCTATATTATGGCCATTCCTCTTCCTCCTCATTGCCATGAAAGTCTGCGAATTTCTCCTCCAAAAAGAAGGCGATCGCGTCTGGTTGCCCTTAGAGCCTCCTACCGTAGAAATTCTGGAAGGTCGCTACCGCATTGTGGCCCGCACCCAGCACCCGCAGATGGAAGTGTTTGTGGAAGTGAGTTATTGGTCGCCGGAGGATATGCCCCCGAAACGCCGTACCCGTCATTGGAATCGCCGCACCAATGCTAAAGGGATTATGCCGGTTTTGCCTTTTACGGCCTTGCGATCGGGGAACTGGCGGGTGCAATGTAGTAGTGATTTGTTGGAGGACATGGGAAATGCGGGTTGGCAGCATGTGGTGGAGTTGCGGGTCTTAGCCCAGGAAGCGGATCTGGAAGACTGGCAGCGCAGTCCTGCCCCGGTCACACGCCAACGAGACAGCCAAAAGGGAACCTCTACCATTGCTGCTCTCACAACTCGCACTCTAGAACCGGCGCTGCCCCAAACGGAGCAAACCGGTATTGAACCGGAGATTGTTACTGATCCAGAGATTATGACTGATCCGGAGATTGTGTTTGAGCCGGAAATTGTGGTTGAGTCCGAAATAGACACGATCGCTTCTCCTGGGGATATGACCCTCGATCGAGAGCCGGATGTCGATGATGCTGAGGTTCAGGTTGAGCCCCCCGCAGCGTCACCCCGGCGGGCAGGGGTTGAGGAACTCCGTTCCCTAGCGGAACAGATGGCTCATTTGGTTTTGGATACGGTGATGGACGTGGGTGAGCAGGACCCGCTGCCGTCTAGTACATCCTCCCCAGAGGAAGCAGAAACCAGTGATTTTTTCACCGTTACCGATCTGCCTGAGTTATCCACCCTAGAGTCTGAATCCTTCGATCCTGACAATCTAGCGCTGGAGTTACCCCCCGTTGTTACAGACACTTTAAGCTCTGCCGAACCGATCGCCTCCCCAACGATCGCAACTATCCCAGAACCCGCTTCTCCTGAACGATCTCCGGCTCTAGATCCGGCTGAACTGACCCTACCGCCAGGAATTCAACTCCAGTTAAAAACCAATACGATCGTTCCTAGTCCCTACAGTTTATTTGAGTTATACGGCTATATTTTGACTGCCAATGGGGAGCCGCTACGGGAATCTCCCTTACCGTTGCAAGCACGGGTCATGTTGAAAAATCCTGGCAACATGGAAGTCCGGCTAGCCATGACTCACCTTTTGGCCACGCAACCGATTGATCAACCTTTTTATCTCTCTGGACATATTGCCCTGGATTGGAGAAACCAATTGCTGTTGGGAGAAGTCCAACTCCAGTCCCTCAGTTTGTCCGTAGAGGACTTAACGGAAGATGTGATTACGATCGCCACGGCTCCTTTTACCCTCATGCCGTCAGTAGATGCCTTACTGACCCAGGTGAACCCCCCAGAGCTAGACACTGGTTCTGAGGAAGCCGCAGAGCCTACCCCATCTCCAGACGTAGCCCCGCCCCGCAAGCAGATTCGTGCTGATTTTCTTGAGGTCACGCGCCGCACACTGTCTTCCCCGGTGTCTACCCCCGCCGTTGCAGAGACCGGAGCAGAGTCCTCCCCCGCAACCCCTGCTGCCAAAGTGGAGATGCCCCCCAGTTTAAAATCCACCACTGCTCCGAGTCGGGAGGTGGTTCGTTCTGAACCGAATTTGCCATCCTTTGTCCATCCGGCGAGCAACCTGCCTGCTGATCTCACTGGGGATCTCGATCCAGGGCGTTCTGACTTGAGTGTGGATGCGCCCCTCATTCCTACCGATTCTACCGATTCTACCGACTCTACAGCCCCCACGGATTTGCAAGAGCCTAGTGCCCCCTCCGAACTGATGACCGCCCAACTGACTCTCTTGAACCTGGCGGACTGGACGGATCCCACCGTTCCCCTGGATGAGTCGTCCGAACCAGAGTCCCCAGAAGAGTCTATTCCCCCCCGCAGATCCATTCAACTGCCACCAGTACCCACCCGATCGCAGTCCCCTTCGAGCCTGTCTGAGGTTGAGCTTGATAAGGACTGGGGAGAGCCTGCCCTTGGGGAAACAGAGGCGCACTTGGAGACCGCAGAGGCTGAAGAGGATGTCCTTATACCGGATCCCTTAGCGCCAGAACTTTCGCCTAGTGAATTGGCGGCCTTTGAATTGACCGATGCGGAACTGGTTGCAGCCTCTAGTCCTGGTTTCTCCCCGGAGGAAGCGATCGTTGATTTTGCCATGCAGCCCCATACCTTTGAGGCGGATGCAGGGGCTCCCGTTCCCAGTGCGGCGGAGCCTGTGGATTACCTCGAAACGGATTCCGATCCAGACCATCAGGGGGTCGTGAGCTTGAATTCTGAGGAGGAGAATTGGTTACCCTCCGTATTAACCAATGTGCTGGATTCGGATCAAGCGCTACACCTTTCAACTCCCGACCATGCTCCAAGACCAGGAATTTCCGAAGATACCCTCTCCCCGCCAGAAGTGGAGCCGCCAGCAGACCCATTGGTTCTAGACTTCCTGGGTGACTCGGAAGTTGAGTCAGTTCCCGAAGCGGAACCCACCGAGACTTCCCTGGGGAATGAACCCTTGCTGACCTGGGAAGATAAACCCACCGAAAGTGCCAAACCGGAGCCCCTTCGGGATTTTAGTGCAGGGGAATTTTTTAGTCATGAGGATAGGACTTCGGCAAACGTCAGCCCCCCCGATCCCATCTTGGATAGTTTTTTCACGGAGGGATTATCTGATCAGGGATTTTCTCAAGACCGGACGGCTCTGCCAGAGGTGCTGGACTTTGCAGAAAATGTAGAATCCTTTGATCAAGTTCAAATTCCACCCCACCTTGAGTTGTCGGAGGTTGATTTATCGGACTCCGAACTGTGGGAACTAGAATCTTCCCCAGCATCCCCCGCCCAAGATCCTCGTCAGGAAACGCCTCAGCGGCAAAGCGAACCCTTTGTCCTGGAGCATTTACGCCAGGAAATTGTTGTGGACGATGAATGGTTGGAACCCGATACTCGTCACTGGATGTCTTCGACTTCACCCGTGATCGTGGTGACTTGGCCAGAGGAGGAACCGTTGCCACTGCCCAGTCTGGAACTGCCGACCCAGGATCTGCGGGGGGGAGAGAGTATTCGCGTGACGGTACGTTTGCCCGAAACCTCAAGTCGATTAGCGGTGAAGCTGTGGTTAATTGATTGTCAAACCCGAAGTTTGGCTGCAGGACCCTTTTGGGCGTATCAGTTTTTGCCTACCTTGCCCCAATTTCAAGAAGCGATCGTTGACATTGCAGTTCCCTTAGGATGCTTAGAAGTTCAATTTGAAGCCTTAACGATCGAGGCGGAAACCCAACGAGAAAGCCATAAATTTACGGTGGTCAGAACGATCGTTCCCTCAGAGTTTCAAGAGCCAGACGAAAACTTACTCGCTCCCGATAATTTCCTCGATTATTTACCCCCTTCTCTAGAGTCCCTCGAAGACGATCGTCTAGAGGACTAAAATCTTGGATCTCGCTACCCCTTAATCTGCCCTTTCTAGACTTCCTAATATGAAATTTTCTGTTGTTATTCCCTGTTACAATGCCGAACGCTGGATTGAGCAAACCTTGACCAGTGTCTTAGCGCAGACTCTGCCTCCCCATGAAGTGGTCATTGTCAATGATGGATCAACGGATCAATCCCAAAGCCGCATTGAATCCATTATGAACACCACCTCAATTCCGTTGGTACTAGTAAATACCAATCGACTGGGGGCTGGAGGTGCTCGTTATGCCGGTATTGATGCCGCTAGCGGCGACTGGTTAGCCTTTTTGGATGCCGATGATTGGTGGGATCCCAACCATTTAGAACGTATTCAAGCGGCCATGGTGGATTCCAAGGATATTATGTACTTAGCGGCGGCCAAGCACTTTTCCATCAATGTTAATCGGGTTGTTTCTATTTCTGATTCACCGTTTCAGGATCTGGAAAAACATATTGATCATCATCGATATTTTCAACTGCTTCAGACCCATGGACTATTAGAAATTTCCGCTATGGCTATGCAGCGTCAGCATCTAGTGACCGTTGGCAAACCTGAACGTCACCTACCTTGTAATGGGGATTTGGAGCTAACCTTACGCAGCTTGCACGGTCAAACGTTGACCTATGATCCGGTTCCCTCTAGTTATTATCGTTGCAATAATGCCGATAGTTTATCTCGTCAATTTACCCGCAGTGCCGATAAGTTAACCTCTTACTTTAAGCTGCTTTTGGATTTAAAGGATTTGTACGCCATTCCTGAATCGGTCTTTAGGCAGCAGGCTCAAACCTTAGCCAGCAAATCCATGCATTTTAATGCCCAGGGTCGTCAAGAGATTCTCCAACTGGTCTGGCCGTATCTGAGTCAATCGAATCAACTTGTTTTTCGTGCGGCATCCCTCTTTCCTCCAGCCTATCTCTGGCTCAATACAGTTCGCAACAAGTTACGAGGTCCCCAATATGCGCCCCGCCAAGTGGTTACTCAAGGAAACCTCAATTAATTTCTCGATTAATTTAATGGGCATCTGGAAAGGCTACCAACCTAAGGCGGAAGAGTGTGGCGCAGGTGGCGCAGAATCCTAGTACTAGTATCGAATTCTGGGGTCAATGTAGGCCGTAAGAATATCGATCGCAATGCTGGCGAAGACAACGATCGCTGCAAAGAAAACAATAATGCCTTGTACCGTTGTATAGTCCCGTGCCGAGATGGCTTCGTAGAGGCGATTGGCTAATCCTGGCCAGGAAAAGGTTACCTCTGTCAGCAACGCTCCTCCCAAGAGGGCTGCCAAAGTTAACCCTAGGATTGTAATCACCGGAATCATGGCATTTTTTAAGGCATGGTTGAGGACAATCTGAGACTGAGGAATCCCCCTTGCCTGAGCGGCTTCTACATAGTCAGCCTGCAAACTTTGGCGCAGGTTAATGCGTACAATGCGCTCAAAAATGCCACTCAGTAAAATTCCCAAGGTCAGACTGGGCAAAATGAGATAATACAAGGCAATCCTAAATTGTTCACCGTTCAACGTGAGCAGGCTATCCACTAAATACAAACCCGTGGGGCCCACAGGGGAAGTGGTGCCAATGGGAAAGCGAGTGCCGATGGGAAACCATCGCAATTTCACAGCGAAAATTAGTTGCAAGACCATCCCTGCCCAGAAGGGCGGTACGGCATAGGTGAGGATGCCAAATAAACGCCCTCCCAAATCCCAAGGGCTATTGGGTTGCGTTGCGGAGAGAATCCCGATGCTGGTGCCTACCACAAAGGCAATGCCCAAACTCACGATCGCTAATTCGGCGGTAGCGGGGAAAAAGTCATGAATAATTTGGGTGACGGTTTGCCCCCGACTGGTTAAGGAGGTGCCTAGGTCGAGGTGCAGTAATTGCCAGAGATAGTCAAAATATTGATGCAGGATCGATTCATTTAAGCCCAGTTGTTCCCGTAAGGCTGCCTTTGCGTCTGCCGAGGCCTTTGTCCCCAAAATGGCATCGACCGGATCCCCCGGCAATGCCCGCAACAGCAGAAAAACGATCGTTGTAACCAGCCACAGCATCAAGGGGGCTAAGGCAAGACGAGACAAAATATAGAACTGTAACGATCGGCTGCGGGACATGGAAACGGCAAGAAAGAGTTGCAGCTAAATTCTAAACGATCGCTGCCCCGACACCTTAAAACCCCCTGAAACCCTCCTGCAAACCCCCTTTAGGGGCACCAGCCTCCAGCCCTCTATCCTTTCGTCAAGACTTCATGACGAAATGTAACGATCGCTGACCGGGGCTATAACCCTCTCCTGTAGTCTTTTACAGGCATAGAGCGATCGATCGCGTCACCTCAAAGCACAAGGAAGCTTGACAAAAAATATAAAAATGGTAACAATAGATACAGAAACTAAATCGTTCATCTCTTCACAGAAGATGCATCCGCGTCTTTAAGAGGAGACGGAAGTAGGGGTTACCCGAAGGAACGCGCCTCTGAAGTCAAGCCCTCGGGCATTTTAGTAAACCACTCAATTTTGGTAAATTTAGGAGGCGATTATGAAATTAACCTATCGCGGCGTAGCTTACGAATATACTCCCCCTGCAGTAGAAACTAAAGAAGGCGAATTGGCCGGACGCTATCGGGGTTTAGATTGGAAATTCTGCAATCCCACGAAGCAATATGTGCAACAACCTACCTTAGACTTAGTGTATCGGGGCGTTGCCTATCGGACTAATGTAGCCGACGCTGCAGCACAAGCTGTTCCCGCTCCCGTCAGTCCTGTCAGCCACGTTGTCGATCGCTCTCGGGAACTGATGGTTAGCCATCAACGGGCGATCAAAAACCGTCAGCAAGCGATGTTAACCCGCTTAGCCGCTCAAGTGGGCCTGCCCAGCAAAGACGCGAGCGCTTATTGGAACCGGATTCAAGGTAAGGTTCATCCTTCCTTCCGGATCACTTACGATCGTAGTGCGGCTGCCATGAGCTAAAGGGGTTTCACCTTTTGAAGCTTAAAACGAGGTTCTAATTCGAGCATCTTGCAGATGCGTTTAGTCTAGGAAGTGCTTCCAGTTTGGGGGCACTTCCTTTTTGTGGATGGGCACCTCGATCCATAGTGGCGGGAAGCGCAGCTTCCCGCCACTATTCTGACGTGGGTAATAGGCCAAAGTTTAGCTTTCTCCTGAAAGCGAACAGCAATTCTCAGTATACAAATTAGCGTGGGGGCAATCCCCCGTGGTTGCCCCAGCATCAGCAGTCATTGCTGTAGATTTCAAGCTGTAGATTTCAAAATGAGACTTGCTGGAAAGCGAAAAAATTAAGGGAAGAATGCGGCCGCGCTGCACTCTTCCACAGGGTTGGGAACCAGCCGCTCAGCTTAATTATCGTGCTTAACCATAAAACACTCTATGAAAATAAACTAAATTTTATTGCTTTTGTAGTTTTGGATACAAAAACATGGGTGACAGCATTCATAGGATTTATCGGATGTGAAATGAATACGCAGTGGCAAGTGTGGTACATCCATTGGCTATCTCGGATCATTGCCTTGTGTAATGCCCTTTGTGTGGCATTGCAGCCCACCATGCTGAGTCCACCCTAGTTTTATCCGTTAAGGAGAAGTTCATGGCTAAGACCCCTCAAGAAATCCTGCAAATGATTAAGGAGCAGGATATTAAGCTGATTGATTTGAAATTCATCGATATGCCAGGAATTTGGCAGCATTTAACCGTTCACCACGATCAGATTGACGAAAGTAGCTTTGATGTGGGGGTTGCCTTCGATGGATCGAGTATTCGGGGTTGGAAAGCGATTAACGAATCGGATATGGCAATGGCACCGGATCCGGATACTGCCTGGATCGATCCCTTCATGAAAGAGCCGACCCTCAGCATGATTTGTACGATCAAAGAGCCTCGTACCAATGAGCCCTACGAGCGTTGTCCCCGTGCCATCGCCCAAAAAGCGATCGATTATCTCAACACCACGGGTATTGGTGATACCGCTTTCTTTGGTCCAGAAGCAGAATTCTTCATCTTCGACGATGTGCGCTTTGATCAGCGGGAAAACCAAGCTTACTACTATGTCGATTCCATAGAAGGTCGCTGGAACTCTGGTAAGGAGGAAGAAGGGGGCAACTTGGCCTATAAGCCTCGCTACAAAGAGGGCTATTTCCCCGTCCCTCCGACAGACACCTCCCAGGATATGCGGAGTGAAATGTTGCTCACCATGGCCCAGCTCGGCGTGCCGATCGAAAAGCACCACCACGAAGTGGCAACCGGCGGACAATGCGAATTGGGTATCCGCTTTGGACGCTTGATTGAAGCAGCAGACTGGTTGATGATCTACAAGTACTGCATCAAGAACGTGGCGAAGAAATACGGTAAAACCGTAACCTTCATGCCCAAGCCCTTGTTTAATGACAATGGTTCCGGGATGCACACTCACCAGTCCATTTGGAAAGATGGTCAGCCCCTCTTCTTCCAAAAAGGAAACTATGCTGATCTCAGCGACATGGCCCTCTGGTACATCGGCGGGATCCTCAAGCACGCTCCCGCATTGTTGGCCTTGACCAACCCCAGTACCAACTCCTACAAGCGTTTAGTTCCTGGGTTTGAAGCTCCGGTTAACCTGGCGTTCTCCCAAGGGAACCGTTCCGCCTCTGTCCGGATTCCTTTAACTGGCGATAATCCCAAAGCGAAGCGCTTGGAATTCCGTTGCCCCGATGCCACCGCCAATCCTTATTTGGCTTTTGCTGCCATGCTCTGTGCAGGAATTGATGGCATTAAGAACCAGATTAGCCCTGGCGATCCTTTGGATGTGGATATTTACGATCTCAGTCCTGAAGAGTTGGCGAAGATTCCTTCCACTCCTGGTTCCTTGCTGGATGCCCTCAAGTGCTTAGAAGCGGATCATGAGTTCCTGACTGTAGGCGGCGTATTTACCGAGGACTTCATTACCAACTGGATTGAGTACAAGCTGGATAATGAGGTGAACCCCATGCGCTTGCGTCCTCATCCCTATGAGTTGTCCTTGTACTACGATGTCTAAACCTATCGTGTTTCCTGAGCGATTCTAGCCAGGGGAGGCGAGGGTCTGATCACAGTCCCTCGCTCTAAAGCTGGGACGGGCGCGGTTAATGTTGATACCGTTCAGGGGTCTGGACTTAACTGAGAATGCGCCCTAGTCTAAAGAGGAATGAGTAGAGGGTGGGATTTTAAAATTCCACCCTCTCATTTTTGTGTCAAGATATAAATCACAAGAGAACCCTGTTTTCGTTCCTCAATAATTCGGGCTGAACTCACGCACAATTGTGGATTTAATGTCTAAGTTAGAAGCATCGTACTATAGTGCTGACAGTCCGATGGCCTTCATCAGGGCAAGCGGTTATGCGATGACTTATCTGCCATAGACATTATGAATACCCCACTAAAGTTGAATTCATCCCCCCAACTGATCCAAACTCAGTCACCTGTGCTAGCCCAAGTCAATGTACCTCAATTGGTGCAGGATAATCCTTGGTTAGGACTGTCCTCTGCACTGTGTGTTGCCCTGCTGGGTTCGATCGTTTTCTATCGGTTACAGATCAGAAAAGTTAATAAGAAAGTTCGTTTTGAACAATATAAAAATCAAGAGTTGACCAAGAAACTGAAGTTAGCGCTGAATACCATCTCTAAGATGGAGAAAAATCCAGATTTAGTGGCATCCCGAGAATTTAATCTGGATTACCTGAGGATGAGGATGGAGGAAGAGCATTTTAACAATGCCATCATGGAGCAAATTAGGGCAAAAATTAAAGATAAAGTTGCGACTATTTTGCGCCCCAAACAGACGGAGATGGGGATTGGTGTGGCTATTCCTGGACGACATGTGGATGCGATTTTAGATGTGTCCTATGCCCCCCGCGATCGTCCTGAAGAACGAAAAGTTTTATTTCGGGTGCAGGTGAAATTGGTGAAAATTCCCACCCAACCTTCGTCTCAAACGATCGCTCAATTGATTGATTGCGTTGAACATTATATTAAGCCCAGTGAAGAGGATGAATATTGGCAGCCCACGGTGCAAGGCAAACTGTTAACCATGGAGTGGGATCAAAAGGCGAAGCCGACCCCCTTACTGGTCTTAGAACAGGGGCAAGACGGTGGCAATGTGGTCTTCAATACGCGCAATAAGTTGCGTCACGCTTAACCCTATAGAGCAGGGTTAGCGGGCTCCCAAAGTTCACGGGGCAGATACTGCAAATCCTCAGGACGATCGATGTCTGGGAGACGCTCTAGCTCGACCCAGGCTAGTCCTTGGCGTTGGGCAATGTTGATGGTTTCTTGAAAGACGCGATCGCTGCTCCAGGTAATGCCTTCAAACAGTTCCGGGTAGTTTTGCCTCAAACCAATCAGGTAATATCCGCCATCGCAGGCGGGGCCAAGGACGAGATCAGCTTGTTCCAATGCTTGGAACGATCGCTCTAGCAACTCCACCGAAATGGCAGGGCAGTCGGTACCCACGATCACTACCGGTCGTGAGATTGGGGTCTGGGAAATTTGGGGCTGCGAAATTTGGGGTCGTGAAATTTGGGGTTGGGAAATTGGGGAATCTGCGGTGTCGGTCTGGAGTACAGCCTTGAGACGATCGCCTAGGGATCCGGTCACCTGAGGTTGATAGTGCAAATCGGAACCCAGCCAGGCTTGGAGTTGGTGGAGGCTACCGCCAGTAAAGTGAATTTCTAGGCTGAGGTCAAACCGATCGCGGAGTAAACGCCCCTCCTGAACCATGCGCTCCGCCATTTTACGGTGCAGGTTGGCTGCCCCCTCCGCCCCCAGGGCAGGAATGAGACGGGTTTTGGTGCTGCCGGGATGGGGATAGCGACTAAAAATAATGAGACGGGACATAGGCGAGATTCAGCCGTTAGCACTGAGACAGAGCGATTGCAGAGCCGGAGGGAAAGAATCTACAGATCTGCACATTCTTTCCCGGTGCGCATTAGTCGATCGGTGATACGATCGCTCTCATTAGCTTAATGCTGATCCTCAAAGTGCTGCTATAGGTAAGACCATGACTCTGCAATATGCCTATTTTCCCGGTTGTGTGGCTCAGGGAGCCTGTCGGGAACTCTACGATTCCACTCAAGTCACCGCCAAACTCCTAGGCATTGAGTTAGTGGAGTTGAAAAAAGCGGCGTGCTGTGGTTCTGGAACCTATAAAGAAGATTCCCAACTGCTGGAAGACACCGTTAATGCCCGCAATATTGCCCTTGCGGAGGAACTCAACTTACCGCTGTTAACCCATTGCAGCACTTGTCAAGGTGTCTTAGGGTCTGTAAACGATCGCTTACACCAGGCCAGTCCAGACTACCTCGATACCGTCAATACCCTCTTGACCCAGGAAGGTTGCCTGCCTTACCGAGGCACCAGCCCCGTCAAACATCTGCTCTGGGCCTTGGTGGGAGATTATGGGCTGGAGGAAGTGAAGCGGCGAGTCACCCGGCCTTTAATGCACTTAAAATGCGCTGCCTTCTACGGCTGTTATCTGCTCCGGGCTCAGGATTCTTTGCCCTACGATGATCCCCATAATCCGCAATCGATGGAGCAGGTGTTTCAGGCCCTGGATGCCGATCCGGTTTTGTATGAAGGACGTACCCAATGCTGTGGCTGGCCCCTCTCGAGTTATGCCACCGAGCAATCCTTTAGCCTAGCGGGTCAACACCTCAGAGCCGCGATCGAGGCTGGGGCCGATTGCATTGTTACCCCTTGTCCCCTCTGCCATTTGCAACTGGATTCCCGTCAACCGGAAGTGGAGAAGGTGCTAGGTCAGCCTTTGGGGTTGCCGATCTTGCATTTATCTCAATTGATTGCTTTAGCCCTAGGGGCAGATCCCAAACGTTTAGGCTTAAACCGTCATGTGGTCTCCACCCGATCGATTCTTGCCAAATTAGATCTTGCCTAAGGATTTTTCCATGCCGCTTCCACGCCCTGATGGTCGTCAACCCAATCAACTTCGTCCGGTTCAGTTTCAACATCAATTTACCCAGGCGACTCCGGGATCCGTTCTCGCTCAATTTGGCCAAACTCAGGTGCTGTGTACCGTGACGCTGCAGCCCGGTGTACCCCGCTTTTTAGAGGGGACTGGACGGGGATGGCTCACCGCAGAATATCGAATGTTACCGGGGGCTACCCGTAGCCGCCAACCCCGTGAGTTTATGAAACTGTCGGGACGAACCCAAGAAATTCAACGCTTAATTGGCCGCAGTCTGCGGGCTTGTTTGGATTTTGAAAAGCTTGGCGAAAATACCCTGCTCGTTGATGCGGATGTTTTACAGGCAGATGCTGGAACTCGGACTGCTGCGATTACTGGAGGCTATGTGGCCTTACAGGATGCGATCGTTTCCCTGGTGGCAGCAGGCAAACTGACGCAAAATCCATTAAACCAAGCCGTGGCAGCCGTCTCGGTGGGCATTGTTGACGACATTCCCCTTTTGGATCTTAACTATGATGAAGATGTGCAAGCCCAGGTGGATTGCAATATTGTCATGACCGAGCACCTGGAGTTAATTGAAATTCAAGGTACCGGGGAAGAGGGCAGTTTTAGCCGTCAGGAATTGAACCAGATTCTAGACTTGGCAGAACAAGGCATACAGTCGTTATTGATTGCCCAGAAAAGCTAGGGGCTGTCATCAATTAGCGATGAAATCTTATGCCGTGCTGGTTTGAGCCCCTAGCTGTAAAACTGGGTGGGTGTGGCTAATGCTGATGTCGTGAGGTTGCTGGACTGAAGTCATGACTCGCCCTGGGTTTCTAAGTCACTCAGATAAGGCTGGAAATATTCAGCAATGGAAAAGACTAAATCGTCGTTGAGGGTACAGGGTAAAATGTCAGCAAAATTATTGAGAATGACCACTGCGTTGACATTTGCATCTTGAATATGGAGAGAGTTGAGCCGTTTACAAAAATGTTCATTGAGCACACGAATATCTTCGTAAATTTTGATTAGAGCTGCCATGTTCCAGTCCGGCTCTCCCCCTTTTTTAAATACTAAATACTGGGCTCATTAGGGTATAATATGCTTCTGTATCTTTAATCACATTTTGTTTTATGCTAACTTCCAAGCCCATCCTAACTGAAATTCTGAACCTTCCCGGCGTTGACGTAGAAGATTACTGTTT
>JBEAPM010000301.1:0-28572 GCA_041164445.1 Cyanobacteriota bacterium | reverse complement strand
CTACACCAACCCAAACGGGGTTGTGTGGTGTGCCCCCTCCGGGCGCACACCACACAACGGTTTCAGCAGTCTAGTCATTACAAGTGATTTAGGACTGCTGTATAATGTTGGCTTAATGCTTCGCCCTCGACCGTTCTAATAGAGTTCCGTGCTAAGGGAGTTCGGGTATCGTATGGTGAAATTAGTTCAGCAGAACTTTCAGGACTTGTGGAGGGCTAAGCTCTCCCGTCGGGTTGCAGCATGGGTTTTTCTCAGTTTAATTTTGGTGGAGGCGGTGATCCTCGTGCCATCCTACTTTAACCGTCGTCGGGAGTTGCTGTTGCGTAAGGAACAAGTCTCCCATGAACTGTTAGAGGCGGCCAAGCAAAACCACATGGAGGGGGGAAATTTAAAGCTGATTTTCGATCGCTTTGCTCAGCAGAGTCTGACTTCAGCGGTGATTAAGGGGGGCGCTTTATACACCAGTGAAGGCAAACTCATGAGTCAGTTTGGGGAGCCGATTGAACTGCGGCTGTCTCAACTGGTGGGACACGATCGGTTTGCTAAGGTTACGCGGGATGGTCAACGGTACGAAGTAGCCTGGTGCGGTGACAATTTTAATGACGAATATATTTTAGTGATTCGTCATGATGCCTCAGGGTTAAGACTCGCCTTATTGGCTTATGTTGGGCGCATTGTTCTGGCAGTTATCATTATTGCGATCGTGGTGACGGGGAGTACCCTCTTAGTCGTATCGGTCACGATTCTAGCTCCATTTTTACAACTGAGAGATGACTTTGGCCGAGTGGTAGAGGCAATTCGCAAAACTGATGCAGAGCCCTGTTTTACAACCCTCAATGCCATGCAACTCAAATCGCAAGCTAGAGAAGTTGAAGATGAAATGACGGAGGTCTTTCGAGATTTCCATCAGATGTTTACCCGCATTTACAATGAAGTTCAACAACGTCAACAGGTAGAGTCAGCCTTACGGGAAGAACAGGAAAAAGTCAATAAGTTATTGCTCAATGTTCTGCCTGCCTCTATCGTCGATCGTCTCAAGGAAGGGGAAGAGTCCATTGCTGAAAAATTCAATTCGGTAACAGTACTGTTTGCAGATTTAGTGAATTTTACCTGTCTCTCAACCCAAATTTCTCCCGTGGAATTGGTCGAACTTCTCAATGATGTTTTTTCCCGCTTTGATGAACTCACGGCAGCGCTACACCTAGAAAAAATCAAAACGATCGGGGATGCCTATATGGTGGTGGGGGGAATTCCACTTGTGAGTAGTAACCATGCCCAAACGATCGCCCATTTAGCTTTACAAATGCAGGAAGCCCTCGCCCAATTTAATGTCGAACGTCAACAAAATTTTCAATTACGCATTGGTATTAATACTGGCCCTGTGGTTGCTGGGGTGATTGGGCGGCGGAAGTTTGCCTATGATCTCTGGGGCGATGCGGTAAACGTGGCCAGTCGCATGGAATCCCACGGTGTGCCGGGTAAAATCCAGGTCACCGAAGCGAGCTATCTGCATCTCAAAGATCACTACGAACTGGAGCACCGGGGCAAAATCACCGTCAAAGGGAAGGGAGAGTTAGACACCTATTTTCTGATTGGAGCCAAATCTCCTCTGCCAGCAGTAGAACAGATGGACTAAACCCCTGCCCCCTAAGTCCAGGGCAGAGGACATTACAGCAGATGCACAGCACGCCTAGCGGTGGGGCCAGGGTGCTGCACTCGATCGCCTAGAGGAGGCGTTTAGTGGGCAAGGTCAGTATTGTCGTCAATCAACTCCTCATCTTCGATCGTTAAGGGCACACTACCTTCCGTTGCTGCCTTGAGCATGGATAGGGAGTAGGGAGAATCCTCTAACTCAAAGGTACGAGCAGACTGATCGTCCACTAAGGTATCTAACCCCGGTACTTCAATGAAGGAGTCGTCGTAGGTTCCCTTGGTGTCACCGAGCCCTGGTGCATTCTCCTCGTAAGAGTGGAAGCCCGTTCCAGCCGGAATCAGCCGCCCAATGATCACGTTTTCCTTCAAGCCCCGCAACCAGTCAGACTTCCCTTCGATCGCCGCTTCCGTTAAGACCCGGGTCGTTTCCTGGAAACTCGCAGCGGAAATGAAGCTATCGGTGTTCAAGGACGCTTTGGTAATGCCCAACAAGACCGGCTCATACTTGGCAGGAGCACCACCGGTAATGGCCATCGCCTGGTTCACTTGATCAACCTGACGCAGTTCCACCAATTCTCCCGGTAGCATGGTGGTATCTCCCCCTTCTTCAATCCGGGCTTTGGCGGTCATTTGGCGCACAATGACTTCAATGTGCTTGTCCGCAATATCAATGCCCTGGGATTGATACACCCCTTGCACTTCTTCCACTAACAAGGTTTGTACCCGCTCAAAGCTATCGATCGCAGACTCATAGAGGTGTTCATCCCCCCGCACACTGCGGTAGTACTTGAAGAAGATGTCCAAAATTTCATGGGGATTAGCCGGACCATAGGTGAGGCGGTGAGCCGCTTCCACCCGCTCGCCATCCGGAATAATCACGTTTTGACCCGATAAAATCTCGTAATGTTCTTCAACACCCTCATCATCAACGATCGTCACTTCCACCTGTTCGTCTTCCCCATAGGTCACCTTAGCAACCCCGGGACGACGGGCCAGAACACAGGCTTCTTTAGGCTTCCGGGCTTCCAAGAGTTCCTCAATTCGAGGCAAACCCTGGATAATGTCACCAGTTTTAGCCCGTTCAAAGAACAAACGCACTAAGTTGTCACCCCGTTGCACTAAACCGCCATTTTTGACGTGCAATACGTCCCCACCGGAGACTCGATAGGGCCGAGCAATGCGGAGGGTGATCACGTCATTTTCAATGCTCTGCACGAAGCCGGAATCGGGAGTGACAATGCCGGGGGCCACTTCAACGTTTTCCACCAAGAGCGTGCCTTCTTCTACCGTTGGGGTTTGCCCGTTCAGGGAGATGCTACATAAATCATGATCGCGGACTACCAGAACCCGACGCACGATTTCTGCATCTTGGCGAATGCCTCGAATCATCCCCCCTTCCTTCGAGAGGATAGCGGTGCGGGCCACCACTGCTCCCGGTTCAATGACATCCCGATCGTTCACGAGCAAACTGGTAACGGTACTTCCCTGCATCATATCCGCCACAATGTCGCGGCGAATGACTAAGGATTCCAAAATCACCAGTTGTAAACGCAGGACATTCTCATTCTCTTCATCGGGAATTAGCTCAATATCTGCGGCCAAATGGGGAGTGCCCTTTTCCATTTCTAGAACCAACTGGGTACTGAGCAAATTGACCCCTTCAATGGATTTGATCCGTTCACCATCTTTATAGAGAATCCGTTGAGTGGCATGTAAGCAAATCGATCGTCCAGACTCGTTGGCGGAATCTTGGCTGGGGACAGAGGGCTCATCTTGCACTGCAAATTCCTGAACGGGGCGCAGTAACACGGCGGGGCCTTCCGGTGTTTCCACATACTCGATGTAGCGCATGTCCGTTAAGACCAAACCGGAAACCACTTCATGGCCCGGATTGAGGAGTTGACCATCCTGTTCCAGCACCTGGGCTGGATCATCCACCATGTGCAGTTCCCCTGGCTTAATGACGATTTCCCGCAAAATGTCATTTTTCTGGGTGATTTCGGCAACTCCACTATTCAGGCAAAATACGTCCTTAACGACTTCTGTGCCCCCTTCTACATACTGCCCATCTTCCACCAAGAGCAGAGAAATGTCCTTATTGACTTCATGGGTTTCTTCCGGGATCCAGAGCAAGGTTCCCCCTTTGCTCACTTCGTAGCCCTGTTTGCCTCGGCGTTGCTTCCCAGCTTCAATACCCGCATACCGGAGGATACCGCCGGTTTTGGTTTTGTACTGATCGCTAATCAGTTCCGCCACCACTTGTCCATCTAAGACCTTGGTTCCCGGTGCCGCTTTGAGGTTAAATTGCTGACCATGCACAGTTTCAATAACATAGTGCTCCCGACCGTGGGTAGACTCTGCCCGGACTCGTGCCTGATCCAAGAGAACCGAAGCCGTAATAATTTCAACTTCTTGGGGATTTTCCTCCGAGAGGCGCACCACGCCGCCATGTTCTGTAATCAGTCGAGTTTCGGCAATCACATCGTTGGTTTCAATTTGATCACCATTGGCCACGACCGGTTCTGCCCCAGGCGGTAGGTTATAAACTTCCCCGGAGAGGATCCAAATCAAGCCACCCCGCTGCGCAATCCGAGTAATATTCCCTTGGCGATCGCGTTTTTCCTCTTCCACAATGCTGTCAAAAAAGGCTTCCCCAGAGAGATCGGAAGACACATCCTTGGTCACTTTTTCCACGGATTTTTGAGTCCGTCCACCAATGGGGGCACTGGCAATAATGGCCCCAGCCTCCACGGTGCCACCATCCCGCACAAAGAGGGTTGACCCTTGAGGAATTTCCAGTTTGATGGATTCTTTACCAGCCTCTAGAGTGAGTTCAAAGCCGGTATCCGCCACCGAGGCATCATCCCCGTGGGGAGTCCGAAATGGACGAGTACGGGCAGACTTAGGAAACTTGATTTTGCCGGTTTTCTCCGCTTTAACGGTACGAGCCACTTCACCGGTAAACACGCCCCCGGTGTGGAAAGTCCGCATCGTTAACTGGGTACCGGGTTCACCAATGGACTGGGCGGCGATAATCCCCACCGCTTCCCCGAGGTCTACCAATTGTTCATTCGCCAGGCTCCACCCATAGCAGTGCTGGCAGACAGAACGCGCTGCATCACAGGTTAGGGGCGATCGTACTTTGACTTCTTTAACTCCGGATTTAATAATGTGGGCCGCTAAGGGGGCAGAAATATCTTGATTGCGACCCGCCAAAACTTCTCCAGTTTCCGGATGAATGACCGGTTCGGCAACAACGCGCCCTAAGAGACGATCGCCTAGGGCAATACGAACCCGGTTGCCTTCCATCATGTCCCGCAACACCAAGCCCCGCTGGGTGCCACAGTCATATTCCCGCACAATCACATCTTGGGAAACATCCACCAGACGACGGGTGAGGTAGCCGGAGTCAGCAGTACGCAAGGCGGTATCCACCAAGCCCTTCCGGGCTCCATAGGAGGAAATAATGTATTCCGTAACCGTTAAGCCTTCCCGGAAATTGGTTTTAATGGGCAAGTCAATAATTTCCCCCTGGGGATTCGCCATCAAGCCCCGCATCCCCACCAACTGACGCACCTGAGAAATATTTCCCCGCGCACCGGAGAAGGCCATCATGTACACCGAGTTGAGGGGCTCGTTCTTCTTGAAGTTCTCCACCACTTCATCTTTGAGATCTTCGTTCGTTTGGTTCCAGGTATCAATCACTTTCTGGAAGCGCTCAACCTCTGTAATTTCGCCTCGAGTGTAGCGAGCTTCAGTTGCTCGGATCTCGTCCTCAGCAGCTTGGAGGAGTAAGCGCTTGGTTTCAGGAACTTTAAGGTCTTCTACACTAATCGAAATCCCGGCACGGGTAGCATAGCGAAATCCTAACTCTTTCAAGCGATCGGCCATCTCCGCAGTACGGGAATTACCATAGTGGGTGTAAGACCACGCAATGAGTTTTTTCAGTTGTTTTTTATTAATAACTTTATTATGAAAAACAGGAACGTTCTGAGACTGTTTTTGTTGAGTCATAATCAAAAATGCTCCTCTGGTTAGGGGGTAGGGATTAGGGGGTAGGGATTAGGGGGTAGGGATTAGGGATTAGGGGGTAGGGATTAGTTATGAGTTTTGGGTTATGAGTTTCATGATCTATTCCTAAACCCTATAACCTAAACCCTATTCCCTAATTAAAGGCTAAAACATCATGAATGGCTTGATTTAAGATGACGCGCCCTGGAGTCGTAAGAATGTATTGAGAGACTAAATTCCCCTCTTTATCCTTACGAATTCGTTTCGTTTTATACTTGGTCGTCACATAGCCAGATTCATCAGTAATGGGCGGTTCAATAGGTTCGGAGTCGTCATAGTCCATTTCAACATCGCCGTCAAACCGTAACCAAATTTTTTGATGAATATGAACCAGATCTAGCTCAAAGGCCGTGACCACATCTTCCAGACTGGAAAAATATTTGCCCGACGGCTCACTATAGTTGGGGTTTGTTGCGGTTAGGTAATAACAGCCCAAGACCATATCTTGACTCGGGGTAATAATGGGCTGACCAGTGGCAGGGGAGAGCACATTATTAGAAGCCAACATCAGCATCCGAGCTTCGGCTTGAGCCTCCAAAGACAAGGGAATATGTACCGCCATTTGGTCACCGTCAAAGTCAGCGTTAAAGGCCGGACAGACCAGAGGGTGGAGTTGAATGGCACGACCATCCACCAGAATGGGTTCAAAGGCCTGAATCCCTAAACGGTGCAGAGTAGGGGCACGGTTTAGGAGAACCGGGTGTCCTTCAATCACCTCTTCCAGCACATCCCAGACCATGGGATCGCCCCGCTGAATCATTTTCTTGGCGGCTTTGATGTTATTGACTAATCCCTGGCGAATAAGGTGATAGATCACAAAGGGCTGAAAGAGTTCGATCGCCATTTCACGGGGTAAGCCACACTGATGAATTTTCAGTTTGGGCCCCACGACAATGACGGAACGACCGGAGTAATCGACCCGTTTTCCTAAGAGGTTTTGCCGGAAACGACCCTGTTTTCCTTCAATGATGTCGGAGAGGGACTTGAGGGGGCGATTATTGGCTCCCACCACAGTACGACCGCGACGACCATTGTCAATGAGGGCATCTACGGCTTCCTGCAGCATCCGCTTTTCGTTGCGGACAATAATTTCCGGCGCTAAAATTTCCTGAAGCCGAGCAAGGCGGTTATTCCGGTTAATGACCCGGCGGTAGAGGTCGTTTAAGTCGGAGGTGGCAAAGCGTCCCCCGTCCAACTGCACCATGGGCCGTAAGTCTGGGGGAATGACCGGAATAATATTGAGAATCATCCACTCCGGACGGGAGCCTGTTGCCACAAAGTTATCGACAACCCGCAGGCGTTTAATCAGTTTGGCTCGCTTTTGCCCCTTAGAATTGGCAATATCCTCCCGCAGTTGCTCCGCATCCTGTTCTAGATCCAGTTCCTCCAGCAACCGCTGAATAGCTTCGGCTCCAATGCCTACTTCAATGCCTTTCAGGGTGGAGTCTTCACTATAAATTTGCTCTTCTAACTCCATCCATTGATCTTCATTGAGCAACTGTTTTTCCTGCAAATCTTCGCAGTTGCCGGGGTTCAAAACCACGTAGGAGTTAAAGTAAACAATTTGCTCCACATCCCGCAGGGGCATATCCAGGAGGATGGAGATGTAACTGGGGATCCCTTTGAGGTACCAAACATGGGTCACGGGGGCAGCTAAGTTAATGTAGCCCATCCGGTGACGGCGGACGCGGGATTCCGTAACTTCAACCCCGCAACGTTCACAAACAATGCCCCGGTGCCGTACCCGTTTATATTTGCCGCAGTGACATTCCCAATCCTTAGCGGGCCCAAAAATGCGTTCGCAAAATAAGCCTTCCATTTCGGGCTTCAAGGTTCGATAGTTAATGGTTTCAGGTTTGGTGACCTCCCCCACAACTTGACCATTGGGTAACGTCCGCTCTCCCCATTGACGAATACGATCCGGTGAGGCTAAACCAATTTTGATGTAATCAAAGCGCTGCTCTATTTTTGCCATAGGAACGGAGGGTAGTTTTGAGTGTTGAGTGTTGAGTGTTGAGTATGCAGTTTTGAATTAGAAGTTTTGAATGGACTGTTCAACTTAAAAATCCATAACTCAAAACTCATAATTCATAACTCATAATTCATAACAGAAGCCTTACTCTTCTGCGGTGTCTTCACTGTGACTCGCAGGAGCGATCGACTCATAGACTGGACGGGCGGGAGACCGGCGAGAACTAGGGTCGGTCATCAAATCCACCTCAGTATCTTGGTTTTCACCGTGTTGCGTATCCAATTTATGGACGGAGATGTCTAGACAAAGGGACTGTAATTCCCGCATCAAGACCTTGAAAGATTCGGGGGTGCCGGGACGGGGAATGGGGCGACCTTTGACGATCGCATTTAAGGCTTCGTTCCGCCCTTGCATGTCATCGGATTTGACCGTGAGCAGTTCTTGGAGAATGTAGGCACAGCCAAAGGCTTCCAAAGCCCACACTTCCATTTCGCCAAAGCGCTGTCCCCCTTGTTGAGCTTTACCCCCTAAGGGTTGCTGGGTCACTAAGGAATAGGGCCCGGTGGAGCGGGCGTGAATCTTGTCGTCAACGAGGTGAACCAGCTTGAGCATATAGGCGTAGCCCACGGTGACGGGACGATCGAAGGGTTCGCCAGAGCGACCATCATACAGTTGGATTTTGCCGGGATCCTCTGAATCAAAGACCCAGGGTTGATTCCGCTTGGCTCGGGCTGCTTCTAGTTTGCCGTGTACCGTGGTTCGGGAGGCTTCTGCGCCATACATTTCATCAAAGGGAATCATCTTATAGCGCATGTTGAGGTTGTGCCCAGCCCAGCCCAGCAAGCATTCAAAGATTTGGCCAACGTTCATCCGGGAGGGAACCCCCAAGGGGTTTAAGACGATATCCAGGGGAGTACCATCGGGGAGGTAGGGCATGTCTTCCACCGGCAGAATGCGGGAAATAATCCCTTTATTGCCGTGGCGACCGGCCATTTTGTCCCCCACCTGGATTTTGCGTTTTTGGGCCACATAAACCCGCACCACCATGTTGGCACCGGGGGGCAGTTCATCCCCTTGTTCGCGGGTAAAGACCCGTACATCCACAACGCGCCCTTTTTCTCCGTTGGGAACCCGGAGGGAGTTATCCCGCACGTCCCGGGCTTTTTCACCAAAGATGGCTCGCAGCAGTTTTTCCTCTGGGGGTTGGTCGGATTCTCCTTTGGGGGTGACTTTTCCCACCAGAATGTCACCGGACTCTACCCATGCACCAATGCGGATAATGCCGCTTTCGTCTAGGTGGCGGAGGGAATCTTCGCCGACGTTGGGAATTTCTCGGGTAATTTCTTCGGGGCCGAGTTTGGTTTGACGGGCTTCAATTTCAAATTTTTCAATGTGGATGGAGGTATATAAGTCCTCCCGAACTAGGCGTTCGCTGATCAGGATGGCATCCTCGTAGTTGTAGCCCTCCCAGGGCATATAGGCGACTAAGACGTTCTGTCCCAGTGCTAATTCTCCCCCTTCGGTGGCGGAACCATCGGCCAAGATCTGACCTTCTAAGACATCATCCCCTTCAAAGACGATGGGACGTTGATTTAAGCAGGTATCTTGGTTCGATCGTTGATACTTTTGCAGTTTGTAGTGGTGGTGATTGCCGTCGGGGTCCTTAACGACAATATTGGTGGCATCCACATAGGCCACCTCCCCGGGGGTGCGGCTAATGCTGACCATGCCGGAGTCCCGAGCGGCCTGTACTTCTAGCCCGGTGCCCACCAAGGGTCGCTCGGGCCGCAACAGGGGCACGGCCTGACGTTGCATGTTAGAGCCCATGAGGGCGCGGTTGGCATCGTCATGCTCCAGGAAGGGAATCAAGGAGGTGGCAACGGAAATAATTTGTACCGGAGACACCGCCACGTAGTCCACCTGATCCGGGGTGGTGGTGGTGAAATCTTGGCGATAACGCACGGGCACCGTTTCCCCGAGAATATTGCCCTGTTCGTCGGTGGACAGATCACCGGGAGCAACCCGCAGATCATCCTCTTCATCGGCGGTCATATATTCCGCGGGCAAGTCCCAGCGTACACGACCGTTTTCGACGCGAATAAAGGGGGTTTCAATAAAGCCGTAGGCATTGACCCGAGCATGGGTTGCGAGGGAGCCAATCAAACCCGCATTAGGCCCTTCAGGGGTTTCAATGGGACAAATTCGTCCGTAGTGGGAGGGGTGAATGTCGCGTACCGCAAAACCGGCCCGCTCACGGGTTAATCCGCCTGGGCCGAGGGCGCTAATCCGCCGTTTGTGGGTTAATTCCGCAAGGGGATTGGTTTGATCCATGAACTGGGACAACTGGGACGACCCAAAGAACTCTTTGATGGCGGCCACTAAAGGTTTGGGGTTGACCAGGGATGCGGGGGTCAGGGAATCGGCATCGGACACCGTCATCCGTTCCCGGATAATCCGCTCTAGGCGGTTTAAACCGACCCGCACTTGGTTCTGAAGCAGTTCTCCCACGGAGCGCACCCGACGATTCCCCAGGTGATCAATGTCGTCTACTTCGCCAATGTCGAATTCCAGGTTAATGAGGTAGTCGATCGCCGCAAGGATGTCGTCGGAGGTCAGAACCCGGATGCTATCGGGGATATTGAGGTGGAGTTTTTTGTTGAGTTTATAACGACCGACCCGGCCCAAGTCGTACCGCTTGGGATCAAAGAAGCGGGAATCTAACAACTGTTGTCCCCCGGCGATCGTGGGCGGCTCACCGGGTCGCAGCTTGCGGTACAACTCCATGAGGGCCTCTTCTTCGTTAAATTGCCCTTCTTTATCGATCGTTTTTTGGAAGTATTCTGCGTGACGGAGTTTTTCGGCAATCTCGTTATCGGACAACCCTAAGGCTTTGAGGAGCACGTTGGCGGAGAGCTTACGGGTTTTATCAATCCGCACCCACACCAAACCGTTTTTATCTGTCTCAAATTTCAACCATGCGCCACGGTTGGGAATGAGGCTGGCGTTGTAGGTGCGTCGCCCGTTCTTATCGGTTTCCGACTTGTAGTAAACGCCAGGGCTCCGGACAATCTGGTTGACGATGACCCGCTCTGCACCGTTGATGATGAAGGTGCCTCGATCGGTCATCAGGGGGAGATCGCCAATGAAGACCTCCTGCTCCTTGATTTCTCCCGTTTCCTTATTAATCAAGCGAGTGGGAACATACATCGACACGGCATAGGTACCATCCCGACTTTTTGACTCGTTCATGTCATACTTGGGACGACGCAGCTTATAATTCCTTCCCAAGAGATGGAGTTCCAGTTTGCCGGTATAGTCGGAGATCGGTGAAAAGCTCTCTAACTCTTCAATCAATCCTTCTTCCAAAAACCAGCGAAAACTTGCGCGTTGAATTTCAACTAAATCAGGCAGTGTAAACGCTGCAGGAGCGATAGCAGTTTGACTAGTCATGCGTCCCCTCGTCTTGAATTCCCCAATCATGGGGTGGATTAGTAGTGTACAGTATGCCGGTGGGCATTCGAGCGATTTAAGCCGCTAGGCAAATTAAGCAGGCAAGCGAAAGAGGGTTTGAGCATTAGCGGTGGTTTGGGCCGCTAGGCGTTCTCTTGTGACGCTTCTCACCGCTGCTAGGGTGTCGGCAACATGCTGCACAAAGGCAGGTTCATTGCGTTTGCCCCGAACCGGAACTGGGGCCAGAAAGGGACAGTCCGTTTCAATGAGAAGCCGATCGTCCGGGACGATCGCGGCGGCAGCCCGGATGGACTCCGCGTTTTTAAAGGTGACGGTGCCGCTGAAGCTGATGTAGAACCCTAGGTCTAAAAACCACTGGGTTTCGGTCACTGTTCCTCCCCAACAGTGCATCACGCCGGTCACAGAGCCCTGCCGCTGCCAGAATAAACGGAAAAACTCAGCCAAGGGCTGAGCCGCATCTCGACAGTGAATAATCACCGGTAGGGTGAGGGCACGAGCAACCTGAAGTTGACCTTCTAGAGCGGCATATTGGGCCTCCTGATCCTTGGATTTATAAAAATCTAAGCCCGTTTCTCCAATGGCCACAACGCGGCGATCGGAGCCAGCGAGGGATTGAATCCAAGGCTGATAGTCGGGTGTCCATTGCCCCGCATCTAAAGGGTGCAGCCCGACGGCAAAGAACAACTCTGGATACCGATCCGCGAGGACTTGGGTACGAGGAAATTCCCCTGGCTCGACACAGGAGTGAATTAAGTACTTCAAACCCGCCGATCGCCACCGTTGAGCGACTTGATCTAAGTCGGGCTGGAAAGTATCAAAGTTAATATGAACGTGGGTATCGACCAGATTCATGGGCGCAGTAGCAGGGTTCTTTCGTGCGATAAATCGCAATACAGAGCAAGAAGAGTAACGATCGCTACCACTGAAGGAGAAAAGATAAGCTCAAAAGACTCAAGTTTGAAGCGGGGTCAGGGAGGCAGTTCCCTGGCGGGAAACTTCAAAAGCTGAGGCTTATCTCCCACCTTGAGAGACTATAGGGTGGTTCAGGTAGAGGTGATTTACGGGTAATGGGCCTAGAATCCGTCATTCTTAAGGGGCGAGCATCCTTTGCCGCTAGGGGAACCCCTAGGGCGTGAAACGGGGCAAGAACCCGTGGATCTCGTAAGACTTCTAGAATAAACGGGTGATGTGCCTAGGAATGCCAACCCGTGCCCGCTACCTGATCCACGGTTTGCTTAAGATTCAGGGGTAGCAGACTCTGGTGCGACAAAGGTATCGACTTTACTGCGGAAGAGGCGAGCGAGGTTCGCTTTTTTGCGAGAGCCATTACTACGATGAAGAACCCCTTTCTTCACCGCTTTATCAATCTTGCTGTAGGTGACGGACATAGAATCCATAACCACTTGCCGAGCTTCATCGCTGGGCTGAGCGGTATATTCCTCTACGGCAGCAACATATTTTTTAGTAAGGGTTTTAATAGCAGACTTGTAAGACTTGTTACGAAGACGGTTCCGTTCAGCGACCTGAATACGCTTAATCGCAGACTTAATATTAGCCACGGCTAATTATCCATTCCCAAGAGATTTGCACATCAGGGAATGATAACAAGCTTCGGTCAAAAGTGCAAGAAACCGGCCTGAATTCCCTGAATTCCCTCGCCTTAAGTTGACACCCATCCCTAACCCTTGGGGAGTAAAATAGCGCCTAAGGGTTGGCACCTCGATTCAGGGTGACGGGACGAATGACGCGCCCTAGGGCAAAATTTTGAATTTTTCGAGGTACCCGGTTGGGTGAAAATTTCTCTAGCCTTAAAAACGGTGGTCAAGGTTATGTTTCCCGTTCGATCGCTTTTAATTTCCTCGAGTTGTTTAGCCCTTGTAGTCGGGATGGTTCAGGCGAATTGGCCGGATCGATCCCTGTGGCGGCCGTCCTGGTCTCAGGGGGTGTCTGGTGCCTTAATTCGCAATACGATCGCGGCTCCCCTCAGTCTGAACCCCTCTTTAGGCAGTAGCTGTGCGGAGACAGCGACGGGGGGGATTATACCGATCGGGTTTCCCCCGGGGGAGAAAGCGGTCACCCTGAAGGCTCAAGGAACGCTGGCCTGTGTGAACGATCGCCCCGTCAGTCTTCCCTGGATTCAAATTCAAACCACGGAGGGTAAGTCTGAACTGGCCATTGCCGATTTTGCCCTGGGGGAGCACTTAAGCTTGGGGTTTCTGGATAGTGATACACCAGAGTTGCAACCCGTAGATTGGTTTGCGGTGGCTGCCTCCCCACGGGATGGCACATTACCCCTGGCTTTAGCCACAACCTTGAGTTCCCAGCAGCGGTATCTGCACCTCTCTCCTTTAGTGGAGCAAGGGGGATGGCAGGTACGACTGGAGGCGGGGGTATTGCACTTAGATATTCCCCCAGCCCAAGTCCAAGCCCTACGCTTTGCACAGCAGAATCAAGGCTTCCGTGCGGTTTTGGAGTTAGACCGCCCAGCCTTGTTTACCACGACCCAGGACAGCAGTGCTCAAGGCGATCGTTGGACGTTAATGGTGGAGGGAACTTTAGCGGAGCCCTTTGTCCAGCCTCAATTCCTTGCCTTTTTACAACAGGATCCCATTGCTCAGCGGTTGCAGTGGCAAATGCAAACCCCCTTGCCCCGCCTCACCGCATCCCCCACCCCACCGCAAACCTATGTGAGTGCAACCCTCCCCCCCGGTTTGGTGCCCACCGTCTCCCGTTTAAACAATCCCCACCGTTTAGTGATTGATTTTCAGCCCCGTGCTTTCCGGGCCCAGCGCATTGCTTGGGCGAAGGGTATGACCTGGCAGCAGGACTGGGTTCAGGTTAGAAATAAGGCCGTTGCCGTGGTTTGGTTAACCCTGGAACCCAGCCAATGGAATCCTGGCTTTCAACTTCGTCCCCTCTTGCCTCGAACCCATCGCCAATCCATTGCTCAACTGCAATCGTTGCCCCGTTTAGGGACAGATACAGGGGCGATCGTGGCGATCAATGCAGGCTATTTTAACCGCAATAATCAACTACCTCTGGGGGCTCTACGGACAGCCGGAGATTGGATTTCTGGTCCCATCTTAAACCGGGGCGTGGTGGCGTGGCAGCCTTCAGGTGAAGGGCAATTCTTAGGGGTTCAATTCGATCGTTTTCGCTGGGAAGAGACCGTGACGATCGAGGGGAAAACCATTCCCTTAACCCATTTAAACAGTGGCTATGTCAAAGCTGGTATTGCCCGTTACACACCGTTCTGGGGGCAGAGCTACAGTCCCCTCATTGATGGCGAAACCTTGTTGACCGTCATTAACGATCGTCTGACCCAAGTACACCGATCGGGCAAGGCCCAAACGGAAACCATTGCCATTCCGGAACAGGGCTATCTCCTTGCAGCCCGGGCCAGTGATAGCATTGCGCGTCAACTGACTGTGGGAAGTCCGGTGCAACTGGGGCAAACCGCTGCGCCTTCAGCCCTGGCAAACTATCCAGAAATGGTGGGGGCCGGGCCCCTGTTAGTGAAAAACGGGCGGGTGGTGCTGGATGCGGCGGGGGAGGGATTTAGTACCGCCTTTAGTCAACAGGCGGCCCTCCGCAGTGCTATCGGTCAAAGCGAAAGTGGACAACTCCTCGTGGTGGCGATCGGCTCTACCCCCGGTGGAGCCCTACCAACCCTGGCAGAGATGGCGGAGATTATGCTCAAGTTAGGAGCGATCGATGCCTTGAATTTAGATGGTGGGAGTTCCAGCAGTCTTTACCTCGGGGGCAAAGTGCTCAATCGTTCCCCCAGTACGGCAGCCCGAATTCACAATGGGCTGGGGGTGGTGTATCAGCCCGACTGATCCTCTAACCACTGTTGCAAAATTAAGGCGGCTGCTTTGCGATCCACCGTACCTCGATCGCGGGCGGGAGAAAGTCCAGCCGCATGCATCAGTTCCTTCGCTTCCACGGAGGTATATTGTTCATTAACGTAGACCACCGGCAAGGTTAAAGCCTGGCTCAGCCGTTGGGCATAGCGTTGAATTTCCCGGGCTTGGCGGCCCAGGCTACCATCCTGTAGGTAGGGCAGCCCCACCACCAGCAATTCCACTTGGCGTTCCTCTACGATCGCCTGGAGGGTCGCCACATCCGTCACAAAGGACGATCGCTTTAAGGTCATCAAGCCCGTGGCAATCAAGCCCAGCCCATCGCAACCAGCAACTCCTACCCGCTTGCGGCCAATATCTAACCCTAGTGCAGCAACCCGTTTAGCCATACTCCTGACAATCCTTTGGCTTATCCCTTGCGACCCGGCTGATAGCTTTCCGATACCTCTGATAATTCCACAATCCGTCCCGCGAGATCCTTAACGAGAAAATTTAAGGGCTTGTCTCGGCGGATTTTGTGTTTCACTCCTCGGCTTTGAATCCGCAGTAACAAGGCTTCCAAGCAATCGCGATCGAAGCAAACGTGACGTTGACGATTTTTGTGACCCAGGCTAGCCCCAGAAATGACATGCAGTTGCACATTTTTTTTCAGTTGATACCAAAAGCCGTCTCCCTTGGGTTCTGCATAGCCCGGATTCCCATAGCCTGCCGTAGACAAATACAGCGGATCTAACGTGCCTGCGCCTAAGGTTTGTTCGTAATTATAGTAATAGTGGAGGGGCACATCTGCCGCTGGTAAATTGAGAACCCCTTCATACAATTCCTGAGCAATTTTGAGATCCGATACCATGATGGTGTGAACCTTGGGCGCACTGGAGAGGAATGCCCACATGGCACCGGCATAGGCAATCAGCAGCATGACCATGATGCCCTGGGTGGAAAACAGGGTATCGAAGGGCAACAAAGAGCCAAAGAACAAAGAAACGCTAGACCAGGGGATGAACATGGGTACAGAACAACAGAGGACTTCAGACTATAGCTTACGATCTTGACGAAAAAAATCAGAAATTTCAACTTCAGCCCAAACCTACAGCAGTCCTAAATCAGTTGTAATGACTAGACTGCTGAAACCGTTTGACTATCCACCACGCTTGAATTGAAGACCCCAATCGGCTTTTCACTGAAAGCGAAAGAATTTCCTGGAAGAGTGCGGCGCGGAGCGCCTTAATCTTCCGCCTTAATCTTCCGTCTTAAGTTGGTTGCCCCCCCCATCCGGTATTTTATCCGTTTGGTTTGAGGGTCTTTTCAGTCAAAATGTCACTAAACTGCTCTTGATTCACGGGGCGGGAGAAGATATAGCCCTGGGCAAATTCACATCCCATTTGCTTGAGGATTTGAATTTGCTTGAGGGTTTCAATGCCTTCTGCCACGACGGACATATCTAAGGAATGGGCAAGGTTGACGATCGCTTCCACAATGGGATAGCGAATATGTTCGTCACCCTCTTGCATTTCTGCCACAAAGGACTTGTCAATTTTCAGGGTATGAATCGGGAGGCGATGAAGATAACTTAAGGAAGAGTAGCCTGTGCCAAAGTCATCAATACTAATGGCAATATTCCGAACCTGAAGATGCTCTAAGACGACGGTGGTATAGTCCAAATTATCAATCAGGAGAGTTTCGGTAATTTCAAATTTTAAGTAATGCGGAAGAATATGATAGCGATTGATGATTTTATCGAGACGGGCACAGAGATCAGGAAGTTGTAACTGTCGGCTGGATAAATTCACACTAATGGAAAAGTGTTCAAAGGTTTCCAAGGTGGGTTGCCAACACAATAACTGTTGACACACCTGGTCTAAGACCCATTCGCCAATCGGCACAATCAAGCCCGTTTCTTCCGCCAAGGGAATAAATTCTCCAGGGGAAATCATGCCTTCTTCGGGGTGATGCCAGCGGATTAAAGCTTCTGCTCCCATTAAGGCATTGTTTTGTAGACAAATAATAGGTTGATAATAAACTTCAAATTCTTGCTGCTCTACCGCCCGTCTTAACTCCCGTTCCAAGGTGAGGGATCGCAGCGCTTGGGTATGCATGGTTTGATCAAAAACTTCATAGCGATCCTTGCCTCGGCTTTTGGCACGGTACATGGCATTATCGGCATCCCGCAGGATTTCCAAGCTATTTTTGTAGTTATGGTTACTAAAGGCAATGCCAATACTAACGGTGCTGACAATTAACTGCCCCGCAACCTCTAAGGGCTGATGGAAATCCATTTTAATCATGTGAGCAATTTGCTTGACCTCCTCTAACCCCGAGATATTTTCTAGCAAAATTACAAATTCATCCCCACTGAGGCGGGCTACATAGTCAAATTGACCTACCCGCTTTTTAAGACGATTTGCCACTTCAATGAGTAAGCTATCGCCCACAACGTGACCAAGGCTATCATTGACAATTTTGAAGCGATCGAGATCGATAAACAGTAAAGCAAAGTAATAGTTAGGATAAAGGTTGTGATAGTCTAAAATCTGCTGAATTCTTTCCGTAATGGCAGATCGATTGGGAAGACCTGTGAGCAAGTCATGATAAGCTTGATAGCGTAAGCTTTCTTCGATTTCTTTTTGCTCTGTAATATCGTGTAACGAGACAAAATGTGCAGGCTGATTTTCCCATTGAATTTCAGAAACTCGAATATCGAGAGTTTTTTTCTTAGAACGGCTCAAGATTTCTATTTCCATACTGCCGTCATTGTCACAGATGGGAATGCCAAAGTCTGAACCTAATAATTCTGCTTCCGATCGTTCAAAAAATAGTCTTGCTGCATCATTTAAAAATCTAATTTTACCTGACTGATCTAAGATTAGAATGCCATAGGTAGTAGTATTGATAATCGTTTTTAAATTACTTTCATTTTGTCGTATTGCTTCTTGGGCTTTATTTTGCTGAGTAATATCTCGCATAAAGCTATAAAGAACTTGACGATCTGAATTATAAGTTACACTAGCAGCCAAGTCGATCGTCTCACCATTTTTACAGCGATGACTCGTTTCAAAGTAATGGGATCCACCCTGCCGCAGTCTGTCAATATGCTCCTGAATTTGCTGTGGATTTTCGATAGTGTCTAGATCACTAATGTGCATCTCTAAAAGTTCGACATGGGTATAGCCCACCATCTGACAATAGGCTGGATTGGCTTCCAAGATATGCCCGGCAGATCCTTCCTTGGCATCCACAATCATAAATCCTTCTAGCGCTGTATCTAGAAAGGTTTGATACTGGGCTTGAGCCGCCAATAAGGCTTCCTGGGCTCTTTTTTGCTCCGTTAAGTCTCGGATACTGGCTAATAAACCCGTTACTTCTCCCTCAGAATCGATATAGGGAACATAAACTACACTTTTATAGGAAATCTGGCCCTGATCATCCTCTTGCTGGAGATCATATTCAATTCGTTTTCCGGTAAAACACTCGTCTATCTTAGCCTTGTTAATCCGGTCAAAAAGCTCTTGACCAATCACCTCTGCCACGGTATGCCCTACAATTTCTGATTTCGTTTTTTGGGCAAATTTGACATAGGCTTGATTGGCCATTTGATAGATATATTGACGATCGATGACGGCAATGGCATCGGAGGTGGTGGCGACAATGCGTTCATGCTGACGTAATTGCTGCTCGGCTTGCTTACGTTCCGTAATATCCGTCACCATAGCCAGAGCGCCGGCATACTGTCCCTGGTCATCAAAAATGGGTTGGGCCGAAACGATCGCCCAGAGGGTACTCCCGTTTTTACGTTGAAATTTAAAATCGTGCTGTTGGGTCAAGGCCCTGAGTTGGCTGTCTAGAGCCTGCACCGCGATCTCTTTCCCCTCCAGATCCATAAAGCTCAAGAGATTTTTGCCCAACAAGTCAAGGGGGGAATATCCCAGCATGATCGCCATTTGGGCATTGACAAAGGTAGTGATATTGTTCTCATCCAGAATCCAGATGCCTTCGGTGGTGGTTTCCACAATCCGTCGATAGCGGGCTTCACTGTTCCGCAAGGATTCTTCCGCTAACTTCCGATCGCTCACATCTAAAATGATCCCATCCCAAACTACCGTGCCATCTTCACGGCTCTGGGGCATGGCCTGAACCCGAACCCAAATCTGCCGTCCTGAGGGATTAATTAAGCGCCATTCCCATACCCATTGACTGAGGTGCTCGGCAGAATACAACACCGAGGTTTGCATGGCCGCAAAATCATCCGGATGGACTTGCCCCCAAGCCAGGGAACAGTCTTGTTGCACCGTTTCCGGGGGGAGTTCCCAGATTAAGAGACTGCCGGAATTTGCATAGGTAATGGCATCGGAGCCATCTGGGTAGAGTTCATAGCGATAGATGACCCCGGGCAAATTGTTGTTCATGGACTGGAAGAGGGCTTCGCTGGCCGCTAGGGCAGAGGTCATTTCTTTTTGTTCCGTTACATCCCGGGCCACGGCGTAGGAAAGATTTTCTTCAATGAGAACGGAAATACTCCACGAGAGCCAACGATAACTGCCATCCTTACAACGATAGCGATTTTCAAAGTTCTGCAATTTTCCCTTTTCAAAGAGATCTTGGGCCGCCTCTAGTGTCCGGGGGCGATCGTCTGGATGGATAAAATCCAGGTAAGGGCGATGGGTGAGTTCTTCTGTGGTGTAACCCAGAACGCGCTCAAAGGCTGGATTGACTTGTACGAGATAGCCCTCCAAAGTGGCAACACAGAGTAAATCATTGGACAATGCGAAGAACCGATCGCGATCTTCCTGCAGTGTTTTTCTTTCGGTAATGTCTTCATCAATGCCCAATAAGCGAACGGGATCGCCGTTGGCATCATAGGAAACACGATAACGACGGCTCAACCAACGAATTTTCTGGGGAGTCACCACCCGGTACTCAAAATGACCTTGACCGTTTTTCAAGGTGTCCGGGTTGTCATACTCAAAGAAATGCTGATCCTGCGGATGCACTTGCTCCAGAAAGGTTTTTAAGGTGCCATCAAAGCGGTGGAAACTAAAGCCCAACATTTCTTCCCAGTAGGGTGATCCCTTCATTCCCTTGATTTGTAAGTTTGGGGCTAAGAGAATTTCCCAGACCCCAATTTTTGTCGCTTCTACCGTTAAGGCCAGTTGTTCAGCCTGTTCTCGGAGCTTACATTCGGCCTTTTGCTGATGCAGCGCATAGCTAAAAATTTCGCTTAAGCTTTGCATCAACCGCAAATCCGTGGCATTCCACTCCCGAGGATCCTGGAACTGAGCAATCCCTAACCAGCCTAGGGGTCGCCCCTGAATCCTCAGAGGCATATACAAAAACGATCGCAGCCCAAATTCTTCCCAGTAGAGCCGATCGAGGGTGGCGGTTTCTGGCAAGGTTTCAAGATCGGGGACGGACACAATTTCGCCTTGGAGCAAGCGAATGGTCATCCAGGGCGATTTACGCCGGGGCAGGTTTTGAGCCAGATTGAGGCACCGATCCTCAATGTGTAAACACCACTCATGGGTCATGCTAAACCGTTCACAGTTGGCGGAATACTGAAAAATAAAGGCCGAGTCTACTTGACAAAAGCAGCCTAAATCTTCCAGCGCCAGATGTATTTCTTCATCAAGATGATGGAAATCTACTTCGACAAACCGCTTCGCTAAGTCAGTGATCCACTGATTGGTTTCGACCTCAATCGATAGCTCTTTATTGGCTTTGATTAAGGCTTGGGTTTGGTCTTGAAGTTGAATCTTTAAGGATTCATTTAAGGATTGAAAATAGACCTCAGTTTTCTCAGATTCCAGAAGGATTTCGGTAAAGAGAATCACCCCTCCAATTTCCCGAGGGGTTTCGTCGTTGGGCCCGTCTAAGGTTAAATACCAGGGATGGAGTTCCCAGCGAATCTGCAGCACGGATCCCTCACCTTGGGGGAAAGGATCCGCTGCCCCCCTTAAAACCTCTCCCTGCAGTGCCCGTTCATAGTAGGTTTTCCAGCGATCGTCTAGGTGGGGAAATACATCGTAGTGCGATCGTCCCCTTAATACTTGATCTTCCAGGTTGTAATCTTCTCGCCAGCGATCGGAAACGAGCAAATAGCACATTTGGCGATCGAACAGTGCAACCGCAGCGGGGGTATGTTTGAGAAAGAGTCTCAGCAGACTTTCGGACTCTAGAGCTGGGGAGCGGGTCGGACGCTGTTCCCTTTGGGCAAAGGTGGCGGACTGGCGCTCTAACTCCAATCCTAAGAGGATCTGCTGGCCTAAGAGACAGAGGCTATCTTGAACGGGCAGGGATAAGGGATCTCGTCTATCCCCTTCGAGGTAAATAACTCCCTGTAACTCAGCAGCGGATTCGGCCCAGACCGGCACACAACACAGCGATCGGCCTTGGATCCAGCGCAGGTGGGGATCGACATCAAAGCGAGAGCCCTGGAAGGGAATGTTGCTCTGCTCAGGCTCGGCTCCAGGGTCAGACCAAAAAATGAGGGGATTGGCTTCGTCAATATGGGCCCAGTCTACGCCTCGCGGTTGCGTGGTGGCTTCACAGAGAATGGATAGGGGTAAAAAAGTGTTATTTTGCAGGTTGGCACTGCCGAGGGAGCCTTGCAAATTTAAATGCAGGTTGGAGCGATCGACCTGAACCCAGTCCCGATTCTGGTGATCTTGGGAAGCCATCAAAACCACCCAAAACAGGCCTCGTCGGTGAACGAGCACCATGCCTGCATCGCTCTGGGACTGCTTCAATGCAAGTTTCAGTAATTGACTTGTAAAATCTTCTGATACTGCCATGATAGAAGCGATCGGGATGGCACTCAACTCAACATCGTAACATTCACTATACTGGCTTTGACCGCAAAGGGAAAAAGCTTAACGAACGGCTATCAACTTAAGGCGGAAGAGTGCGGCGCTCTGCGCCGCACTCTTCCATTAAATTTTTTTGCTTTCAGTGGAAAGCCAACGAACAGTCGGAGCAGGAAATACCGCAACCGCACTTGACCAACTTGAGGCAGGAAATTTTTCCCACCTGACGCGGAAAGCCTTAGGCTTAGCCGATATAATCAGGCAGAGGGGGAATGGTGTTTGCTTGGGATAGGTGTCTGCCATCTATCTTAGCCTCAGCCTCTCCTCCCACCTTGTTCCCTATTCCGGTTCCTCTCTCCTATGACTTGGCGAAATTCTACGAATTGGTTCCCTGATCGGGTCTGTGCTGCCTTAGCCTACCTTCTTCCCTTAACGGAAAGTCTAATGTTTGCCAAGTTTGTCCTGCGGGATTTTCCTTTATTGACTTGGCTACTGCTGCCAACCCTTCCCCTCAGTATCCTCTATAGCAGCATTCCTTTTGGCGAAATTATTGTTTTCTTTATTTTGATTTTAGGGGTTGTGCGCAATCCATCCATTTCTCGGTTCATTCGTTTTAACGTAATGCAAGCTATTTTGCTGGATATTGTACTCTTTCTGCTTTCCCTGGCTCTGAACTTGGTCTTCCGACCCATCTTAGTGGGCATTGCCCAAGAGATTGTGTTCAGCACCATTTTCCTCGGTATTTTGGGGGCTACGGTTTATGGTATGGTGCAGTGTCTTTCCGGCATTTATCCTGATAAAATTCCCGGAGTTTCCGAAGCAGCGAATGCTCAGGTGCCTTTTTAGTGGCAGAGGCTTTCCAGTGAAAGTGAAAAAATTGGCTGGAAGCCTGTGGCGCAGAGCGTTGCACGCTTCCGCCTTAAGTTGGTAGACATTTGAGATTAAGTTGTCATTTTGAAAGCAGTTGTTTTACTTTCTGGTGGTTTAGATTCCGCAACGGCGGCGGCCCAAGCTCAGGCGGATGGCTATGAGGTCATGGCCCTCTCTTTTGACTATGGACAACGGCATCAGCGGGAATTAGAGTCCGCCAAAACGATCGCGGCCCATTTGGGGATTGAGCAGCACTTTATTTTGACGGTGAATCTAGGGCAATGGGGGGGATCAGCTCTGACGGATCCGGCTCAGGCTATTCCGGAAGAGGGGGTGCATCCTCAGATTATTCCGATTACCTATGTCCCTGGCCGCAATACCGTGTTTATTGCCCTTGCCCTGTCTCTGGCGGAAGCCCAGGGGGCAGAAGCCATTTATCTCGGCATTAATGCCGTGGACTATTCCGGCTATCCCGATTGTCGTCCGGAGTATTTAGCGGCGTTCCAAACCTTAGCCAATCTCTCCTCTAAAGTTGGCTTGGAAGGCCATGCACCACGCCTCGTGGCCCCCCTCATTTATGATTCTAAAGTTGCCATTGTGCAACGGGCACTGGCCTTAGGGGTTCCCATTGCAGAAACCTGGTCTTGTTATCAGGGCGGGGAACAGCCCTGCGGCGTTTGCGATTCCTGTCGTATCCGCGATCGAGCGTTGCAAGAAGCTGGGCTTCAGAGCAGCAGGATGATTGAAAATTCGCTTGAGTGACCGGATCGATTTGTCCGGTTTATCACCTCAGGATACGATCGGCTGCCAGACGCGAATTGCCTTCAGGACTTGCAGCAGTTGGCTTGCGAGATCGTCTCCAAATAAGTTCAGGGGCGGCATAAACTGATAGGTTGCGGGTGATCCCTGTTGCAGATAGAAAAACTGATAGGTTTCTCCATTGGTGACCAAACCCCATACCGATGGCTGATGTTCCAAGCTGCTGTAGGCATAAGTCAACATCTGGGCTACGCCTGCCGAACTGGAGGCTTCGCTATTTTTACTTTCCACCACCAGAACCCACAATGGAGTCACCAACGCTTCCGATCGCTCTCGATGGACTGCAATCAGGTCAAAACGTCCAGTGATATAAGTATCACCATCTTCAATGTAGAAGCGATCGATATTCTCTTCAATCTCTAAACGAATAGGCGCTTGATTAAATCCAGCTAAGCGCAAGAGAGGTGCTACCGACAGAAACCGCACTTGTCCTTCAGAAATTTTGCTATCCTGCCAATAGAAAAGAAACTCTTGTTGGATTTGCTGTAATTCCTGTCGTTCTTCTTCCGTCAGGGGGTCTAGGGTGAGGAGGGATGAGAAAGAGCCATTCAAACGTAAATCTAGTCCTAACAGACGATGAACGTCACCACGAGTTAACTTTCTTGCATTTAGAACAACCATAGCTTGAAACTCCAATGAGCCAATGAAATGATATTACTGTAGATGGCTTTCCGCCTTAAGTTGGTAGCCAGGAATAATCAGGGCTCAATCTGGCGATAGTAAAAGAGTTGGTGATCGGGCAGAAGCTCGGGGTGAATAATTTTAATGAGATCGGCAAGCACAGTTTGAGGATTGATAATGCCACTTTCCCAATAATCATTCCCGCCATCGGGATTGAGTTGAGCATCATTATTAAACAGTTTTCCCGTTTGCCAAGCTTTAAATTTGCCATAGCGATCGTCTTCTTGGATGACATCGGCTAAGGTTTGCCACTGGGTATTGGTATTAATCCATAACTCGGCTTGGGAACCTTTGAGAAATACCGCCTCAAAATCGAGGGCAATATTACCCGTTGTGGTATCTTCTCCCCAGAGATAGGTTCCCCCTGCATCTTGGATAAATTGAGCAATGAAACTTTGACCACCCGCCACATACCAGGTTCCATTTAAGTTAAAACCCGTTAAAACCGTGGGTCGTTGTTGCAAATCTTGATTTAAATCTTGGGTCAGTGATTGTAATTCTGTATACTCCTGAACGATCGTTTCAAAGACTTGATTGGCTTGTTTTTCTTGATTCAAAAATGCGGCAATAAACTTAATCCATTCTGCTTGGGCCAAGGGGTCGGGTTCTAAATATTCCGCAATAACAGCGGTCGTTAATCCTAGGTCTTGTAGCCGTTGCACGCTGCTGGTTTCCACATTGGCAATCCCAAAAGTGGTGATTAAATCCGGCTGTAAACTCATAATACGTTCAAAGTTTAACTCCGTGCCACTACCAACGGTAGCCACTTCACCCCGATCGTATTTTTCCCGAATTACAGGATTACTCGCCTCTTGAATATTCCGAATTCCAACTACTTTATCCAAAGCATTAAGACGATCGAAAAAGGGAAGATGAGTAGTGGATAAGACTAATACTTTTTGTACCGGAATCGTCACCACCTGAGCTTGCTCAAAGCCTGGCGGAATGGGGGTGCCACATTGAACAAGCAGGTACTGAAAAGCCTGATCTGAATTGACCCAAGGGCGAGACACCGTTACTACTTTATAATGATCAAAATATTCAATGCTAAACCCTTCGGCATGGGTCAGTTGAACCCGATCTGCTGGTGCAAAGCTTGCTGCCGGGTCTGGAGTTTGGCAAGCCTTCGCCATTTGAGGATTTGTATTCGTATGTTGAGACGGTAGCGGCTGACAGGAAACGATCGTCATACAGCCGAACAAAGCGATCGTTTTGAGCAAAGACCAGGGTTTTAAGCACATTATTTTATTGATTCTAAATGGGGGATGTGGTGTACACCCTTCGAGCACACATCACAAAACAGCTTCAGCAGTCAGCTTTCCATTGAAAGCGGAAAAATTTAATGGAAGAGTGCGGCGCGAAGCGCCACACTCTTCCGCCTTAAGTTGTTAGCCCAGCAGTCTAATCTTCACAACTGACGTAGGACAGATGTACAGTAATCCTAAAGGTTGTGTGGTGTACACCCGACGGCGCATACCACACAACGGTTTTAGCAGTCTAGTCCTTACCACGGATCTAGGACGGTTATAGTATGATTGTAAAATCATTTTCACGAAACTTCGACAATTTTTTAACCCATGTCAATACAACATTTTAATCGCAAAGGACAGACCTTCTATCTTCATCAAGGGCTAACCAAGACCGGTAAGCCTAAATATTTCTTTTCTCAAAAAGAAAACGGAACTTTAGTGGATGGGATGCCAGAGGGCTACGAGGTTTATGAAAATCCGAATGCTCAAGTTTTTCTACGAAAAATACCTCCCAAAATTATTACCGATCAAGAGTTGAGTATTGTTGAAAAAGGAATGAAGAAGTTTTCCAGTTTAAAATACTACAAGATCGATGTCAAAAAGAATACTATTGTGATCTATGGGGCGGATCAAGATCCTGCCGGTTTGATGGATGGCTTGCCCATTGCACTTTCAGCCAGGGAAACCAAGCTTAAATATTTAGAGCGTCATCTCTCCTATTCCCCTCTGATGCAGTTTGTTTTGCTGGATGAAGAGAAGCGCAACTTTACTACAATGCGCTATTGTTTTCTCGGATCCGTTGATGATTGGATTCATATTGGTAAGACAGATCAACTGCAAAATTTGGTGCGGGAATACGTGAAGCATTTAGGTCAGGAGTCCTATTATTCCCTCCATGGATGGTAACCCAAAATTCGAGACAGGCTTCCCACTTAAGGCGGAAGAGTGTGTCGCTTCGCGCCGCACTCTTCTAGAAAAATTTTTCGCTAAAATTCGATACAATACCCTCGGTTTCTTTCTTGGATCCTCCCATTGCCATGACCATACTTATTCCTGTCCCCCTTCCCCAAACCCCCTACACCGTAGCGATCGAAGCGGGGGGAATCGATCGTTTAGGGGATTGGCTAACGGGAGAGCAGATCACCAGTCCCTTGGGTAAAAAAGCACTAGTGGTGTCCAGTACCCCTATTTTTCGTCACTATGGCGATCGGGTTATAGCCAGCTTAACCCAGGCGGGTTTTAGCGTTGCCCATCACCTCATTGCCCCCGGAGAACGCTACAAAACCCTCAGTTCGGTGCAGCGAATTTTGGACAGTGCCGCGCAACATCAACTGGAGCGATCGTCAGTGATGGTGGCCCTCGGTGGTGGGGTAATTGGCGATATGACCGGTTTTGCCGCCGCCTGTTGGTTACGGGGAATTGCCGTTGTCCAGGTTCCCACCTCCCTGCTGGCCATGGTGGATGCTTCCATTGGCGGAAAGACGGGGGTCAATCATGCCCAGGGTAAAAATTTGATTGGAGCGTTCCATCAACCTCGCTTTGTTCTCATCGATCCGGAGGTGCTGAAAACCCTGCCTGCACGGGAATTTCGGGCCGGGATGGCGGAGGTGATTAAATACGGCATTATCTGGGATGTGGATTTGTTCAGCCAAATGGAAGCGGCGCAGCGGTTAGATGAGTATCGCTTAGTGAAAGGGGAATTACTGGAAACCCTTCTAGAGCGATCGTGCCAGGCCAAAGCAGCCGTGGTGAGCCAAGACGAAAAAGAAGCGGGACTACGGGCCATTCTCAACTATGGTCATACCCTGGGCCACGGCATTGAAACCGTGATGAACTATCGTGGCGTGAACCACGGCGAAGGGGTTGCCCTGGGGATGATTGGGGCTGGACACATTGCCCTACAGCTAGGCAAGTGGGATGCTTCTGCCGTGAGCCGTCAACAGGCCGTGATTGCCAAAGCAAAACTACCCACCCAATTACCGGAAACGATCGATCGAGAAGCCGTCATTCAAGCCCTGCAATGGGATAAAAAAGTCAAAGATGGGCAAGTGCGCTTTATTTTACCTACGGCGATCGGTCAAGTGGAACTCTGTCCCCAAGTGCCAGAATCGTTAATTCGATCGGTTTTGCAACAATTGTAATGATTCTTAATACTTGTTGTGCGGCAATCCTCAGGTTCAGGGCGTAATCTCATAAAGGATCCCCTTGATGAGGGATTCCTGACGGCTGATACCTATTCCGACAAATCCTATGGACTCTCTCCTCCCTCGCGTTTCTCTGGTTGTTGTTAACCATAACCAAGGACAATTTCTGTCGGCATCGCTGCAAAGTATTCTACGGCAAACCTATCAAAATCTAGAAATTATATTTTGGGATGACGGATCAACGGATCAGTCTCTAACCATTGCCCGATCGCTGGCGGCAACGGATTCACGCCTACGGGTGATTGCTGCGCCACACCAAGGTCTGGGACGATCGCGTACACAAGCCTTAGCCAAGACCACCGGAGCCTATTTAGGGTATGTGGACGCAGATGATGTGCTGGCCCCCTCTGCCGTAGCAGAAACCGTCACGGTGTTAACGGAGCAACCTGAGTTTGGCTGGGTCTATACGGATTATCAGGAGATGACCAGCACGGGGCATGTGCTGGGTTTGGGGCATCGTTGTCAGGTTCCCTACTCCCCCCAGGGCTTACTCCTCAACTTCATGACCTTTCACTTTCGCTTAATCAGACGATCGCTTTATCGCCAAGTAGAAGCCCAAATCCAGCAGGAGAAATACACGCTCTATTCTGTTGATGATTATGATCTCTGCCTGCGGCTGTCAGAACTTTCTCCCGCCTATCACCTTGCCAAACCCCTGTATTATTACCGTGTTCACGCCCACAGCCTCAGTCATGCCCGGCGATTGCGTCAAATTCAGGAATCTGCTCAAGTCGTAGATCTAGCCCTCATTCGTCGAGGCTTAGACGATCGCTATCAACTCTCCGTTGATCTCGAAACCGGGGAAGTGGCCCTGCTGCCCAAACTCAGTTATGCCCGGCAGTTAGTTACCCAATTGGGCGCGATCGCTGCTTCTATTCCCGTAGCGATCGCCCTCAGTCTCGGAAGTTTACTGCCCTTAAA
>JBEAPM010000300.1:0-3164 GCA_041164445.1 Cyanobacteriota bacterium | reverse complement strand
CCCCCCCCCCCCACCACACCACCCATTTAGGATTACTGTAGTTCTAGACATCTGTTCAGATTCACTATAAATTATTATTTGAAGTAAGTATCAATATCTACGCCTAAGAGCACTTCATCATACCCTTGCTGGCTCAGAAAGACATTTCCCCGCCTCCTTAGGAGGGGCTGTTTTGTCCTCAGCACCCCTGTGAGATGTTGTCAGTTCAGTGTCAATCCTTAAGCTCAGCAAAGTTTCCCCATGGTAGAGTGGATTTCTGTTAAAAATTATGACGATATTTTATACGACAAATCTGATGAAGGTATTGCGCGGATAACGATTAATCGTCCCCACAAACGGAATGCTTTTCGTCCTAAGACCGTCGTTGAACTGTACGATGCCTTCACCAATGCCCGAGAAGATAGTCGCATTGGTGTCATTTTACTCACCGGATCTGGGCCTCATACTGATGGCAAGTATGCCTTTTGTTCCGGGGGAGATCAAAGTGTGAGAGGTCAAGCCGGTTATGTCGATGAATTGGGAGTGCCTCGACTGAATGTCTTAGACCTGCAGCGTTTGATCCGATCGATTCCCAAAGTTGTGATTGCCCTTGTGGCTGGTTATGCCATTGGCGGTGGCCATGTTTTACACCTGATGTGTGATTTAACGATCGCAGCGGACAATGCCATTTTTGGGCAAACGGGGCCAAAAGTTGGTAGTTTTGATGGTGGATTTGGCGCGAGTTATTTAGCGAGAATTGTTGGCCAAAAGAAAGCAAGAGAAATTTGGTTCCTGTGCCGTCAGTATGATGCAACAAAAGCACTAGAAATGGGCTTAGTGAATATCGTCGTGCCCGTTGATCAATTAGAACTGACTGGAATCCAGTGGGGGCTTGAAATTTTAGAAAAAAGCCCGATTGCAATTCGCTGTCTTAAATCCGCCTTCAATGCAGACTGTGATGGTCAGGTCGGTCTACAGGAATTAGCAGGCAATGCAACATTATTATACTATATGAGTGAAGAGGGGAATGAGGGAAAGCAGGCCTTCCTGGAAAAGCGCAAAGCTAATTTCCGTCAATTTCCATGGTTGCCTTAGATAAAGTTCTCTGATGCTATGCCTAAGATTTTACTTATAGAGGACGAAGCGGCATTACGACTCAATGTGATTGAGCTGTTAGAAGCTGAGGGGTTTCAGATGCTTGACGCAGAAAATGCGCGGAAAGGACTGGAGCAAGCTCTCTTATTTGAACCTGATCTGATCATTTGTGATATTTCCTTGCCTGACCTAGATGGGTTTACGGTGCTGGAAACCTTACGACGAGATCCCCGCACCTTTAACATTCCTTTTATCTTCCTCACGGCTCGCTCCAGTCGCACGGATCAGCGCCGAGGGATGGATCTGGGGGCGGATGATTATATTACCAAGCCCTTTACCACTCAAGAACTCCGCAGTGCCATTTGGAGCCGCCTGAAGCGTAGAAAACAATACGAAACTGAGTTAGACAAAGCAAAACGACTACTGGAAGCAACGCTCTACTCAGATAGTTTAACCGGATTGCCTAATCGATTGTCTCTTCAGGATCAATTTCAATCCCTCAGTCAAGGGGCTATTGCCCTGAACCATCAATTGGTGATCCTTTCGGTGGGGATCGATCGTTTTAACCGTATTAACGAATCCTTGGGGTATCGCATTGGCGATAAAGTGTTACAACACGTTGCCCACTCCCTGCGGACGTGCCTAACGGCTCAAGATACTTTGGCCCGCATTACCGGGGATCAATTTGTCATTTTGTTGGAACGATCGCAGGTTCAAGAGGCAGAATCCATTGCTCAATCTTGTTTAGAAATCCTCAGCGTCCCGATCACCATTGAACAACATCGTATTCAACTCAGTAGTAGCTTAGGAATGGCCCGCTATCCCGTGGATGGGGTCGATATTGAAACCTTGATTAAGCGATCGAGTATTGCGATGAACCGAGTGAAACGGATGAGCGGTAATCAGGTTTCTGCCTATAACTTTGAGGTTGACAGCGAAACGGTGGATCGATTGTCCTTAGAACCGGATTTGCGCTACGCCCTGCAACATCAAGAATTTCGGGTTTATTATCAACCTCGGGTGAGCTTGAAAACGGGGCAAATTGTGGGGGCAGAGGCTCTACTGCGCTGGTTTCATCCCGAACGGGGTGCTATACCCCCTAACATTTTTATTGGCTTAGCGGAGGAAATTGACTTAATCGGAGCCATTGATGAATGGGTGCTCCGGCAAGCTTGTTTGGATATTTATCGCTGGCAACAAAACGAGCTACCTTGGATCAAGGTTTCGGTGAATTTATCCGCCACACAATTTAGCCGATCGCATTTGGCAGAAGATATTTTACAAGTCTTGAATGAGATTCACTTATCACCGGATTGGCTAGAACTTGAAATTACCGAAACCAGCTTGGTGCGAAACCCGGCTGCCGCTGCCGATATCCTGCGTTCGATTCAGAATTTGGGCATTCGCATTGCCTTAGATGATTTTGGGACAGGGTTTTCCTCCCTCGCCTATTTGCAACAGTTCCCTCTCGATATTCTCAAAATTGATCAATCCTTTATTCGCGGCATGGAAAATAACGATCGGAATCAAGCGATCGTCCGGGCGACCCTGCGCATGGCAAAGGAACTCCGCTTGGAAGTGGTTGCGGAAGGGGTAGAAAAAGATAACGAACTTGAGTTTCTGCGCCAACATCATTGTGATGCCATTCAGGGGTACTTGTTTAGCCCCCCTATTCCTGTCTCAGACTTTGAGACAATGTTGCAGAATAAACAGCATTTGCCCCTGCGTCCCTTGGTCTCATGAAGTTAGCCCTGTATCTCTTGCCTTTTTTTGGATCGATTCTCCTGTTAATTGCGATCGTTACGATCGTTGCGGTGCAAAATTCTAGTCTGGTGTCCTTGCAATTTTTAACTTTTCAATCCGTTACGATCCCCTTCGCCTTTTTTCTGAGCCTCAGTTTACTCTTCGGCATGATCACAGGCTTGTGGGTGTGGTGGGTTCGGAACCCTTGAGATTTATCCTCAGGAATGCGGACTTTATAACCTGGAATTTCACTACCAAGACACCGAAGCCCCGAAGGAATACCTTTGTGTTCTTTGTGCCTCTGTGGTTTAATCCTGAACTTTCCGGTTTATTTAATTCACAATCCT
>JBEAPM010000299.1:0-7704 GCA_041164445.1 Cyanobacteriota bacterium | reverse complement strand
TTAACGGCTCCAGACTTCCAGAAACCTATGGGAACCGCAGAATTTCATCACCTATTAGGGCGGTCTGTCTGGGAAGCCGAGCAGCGCATTGGGGTGCAAAACTCCTCTCTACTGGCGACAGCCTATGACTGTGGGATTCCGATTTATACCTCTTCCCCTGGAGATAGCTCCATTGGTATGAATGTGGCCGCCCTCTCCCTACAAGGATCGGCCCTGATGATTGATCCCTCCATTGATGTCAATGAAACCGCCGCGATCGTTTATGGGGCTCGTCAATCCGATCTGCCGGGAGTAGAGGGTAAAAGTGCAGCGGTTATTCTCGGGGGCGGCAGTCCTAAAAACTTCCTGCTCCAAACCCAACCCCAAATTCATGAAGTCCTAGGGTTAGAAGAACGGGGCCACGATTTCTTTGTGCAAGTGACTGATGCGCGGCCCGATACCGGTGGACTCTCCGGTGCAACCCCCAGTGAAGCCGTGAGTTGGGGCAAAGTGGATCCAGAAGAGTTACCGAAGACGATCGTTTGCTATACCGACAGTACGATCGCCTTACCAATTCTGACGGCATACTTAATGAGTCAGTGTGAATCCCGACCCCTCAAGCGTTTGTACGATCGTCGTGAAGCATTAGTGCAACAGCTACGCCTGGATTACGAAGCCGTTCAACAGCGAGGAGCCCTCAATCCCCAAGGGGATAGTCCCAAACCCGGTTCGGCAACCATTGCTACCTATCCCTGTGGAACCCCAATTTTGCGGTAGTGCCCCGATCGGGAGAGGTAGGAAGCCAAACATCAGGAGGGAATCCTACGCTTGCGATTCGCTTAAGAGTGCAGCACTTCGGGTTGTGCTTTGAGATCTGGGATCGCCAACCGCTACCGTGATACGGCCTCACTCATTAAGGCAACCGTCGAGAGGAGTGGGGTCGTTTTTAGCTGTAAATTGTGCGGTACACTCAAGGTATCCTACAGGGGGGATGAAAGAATGTCCTCAAGCACCTACAGCCCCATTATTTTTATTGGTCGTGACTCGGAGCAACAAGCATTCCGAGCGATGCTACAGTGCCCTCAAACGGAGCCTAATGCCCAGTGGATTCTGTCCATTCAAGGGGAGGGTGGCATTGGCAAAACCCAGCTTTTGTATCGTTTTATTCACCTCATGGAAGGTGAGGATGGCAATAACCTCAGTTCCCCGGAGTCCGTGACCGCAAACCCGGCAGAACCCCAGTGCCTGCCTTGCCGGAGTGCTCTGGGGACGGAGGTCATCTACACTCCCGATCCCATTGATCTATATTTAACGGCTCACCAAACCGTTACGGGACTCCTCCGGGCTTTAGCCATTAAACTGACCCGTACAGCGCCCGGTCATCCCTTTCAACCGTTTTTTTCTGCCCTCGATCGGAGCTTTAAGGCTGGAGATGATACGCCGGATTTAGAGGATGTTTTTATTCAGTGTTACCGATCGCTGCAGGCGGATCACATTGTTCTCTTTTTCGACACCATTGAACTGATTAATACTGCGACTCAACGCTTTTTTCAAGTTATATTGCCGCAACTTCGGTTCCCTGATCAAGGACAATATGGCACTTTAGTGATCGCAGCGGGTCGCAAATTTCTAACGGATTTCTATCAAGATTCCCACATTCAAACACGCCATCTTACGGGATTAAGTCCCCAAGAAATTCGTAATTATTTACAAGAACTCTTAGAAACTCGATATCCCCATCCCATTGAACCGGAATTTGTTGAGCGAGTGAGTACTCTGTCCCAAGGTCGGCCCATTTTAGTGGCCTTAACGGTGGATTGGCTCAACTATGGCAAAACCCCTCAGGAATTAGAGGCCGAAACCCCTGAGGAATTTGAGCGGTTAATGGTGCAACGGATTCGAGAACTGCGCAATCCTGAAGATCAGGCGATTTTGGCCATGGCTCATCTCAAACGTCGCTTTGATGCCGGTTTTCTGGAGTTTCTGTTGGGAGAGCCCCGGGAACAAGCAGAGCTTTTAATTCAATCTTTAACCCAGTTTTCCTTTATTAAATCCCATTACAATGCCCAAGGTGAGTTAACCAGTTGTTTGCTCCACGATGAAATGCAACGGTTAATCAACCTTTATGTTTGGCCACTCTACGATCCCGAAGGAGATCAACGCCTAGAGTGGTCTGAACACATTCAAACCTATTATGACCAGCTCATTGCGGAAAGTAAAACCAGCTATTGGCCCCTCCAAACTCAAATTCTTGAACAGGAACGACTTTACTATACGCTGCTGGCCAACCCCGATCGCGGGGTAATTTATTGGCAAACCTTGCACACTCAAGCCACGCCCCTCGATTTTCAGGAAGCTTTAAATCAGGAAGTAGAAGCCTTTCGCGATCGTCTAGAGAACAGCGATCGGCAATGTTTAGATTATGCCTGGGCAGAGTTAGCCTACGATCGCGGTCAATATCGAGAAGCCTTAACCCTCCTGGAAGCGCTCTGGATACAAGCGCCCTTGTCCCGCTGTTTGGAGGGAAAAATTCGCCAAAAACTCATCTATTGCTACAGTCATTTAGATGATTACAACCGAGGTATAGAAATTGGTTTAGACAGCCAAAAATGGTTCCAGCAAAAACTCATTAACCCCACCTTACCCCAAACGGAAAGGATTAACTTAGCCTCCAGTTTTGGAGAGAGCTTAAACGCCATTGGGTGGAGTTATCGCCAACAAGATAATTTTCAAAGTGCCATTGCATACTATGAACAATCCCTAGGCATTTTAGAAAGCGTACCCGGTACAGAAGAAAACCGAGCCTCCACTAAAACCAATTTGGGGTATTTATTCCACCTCATGGGCAAGGATCGAGAAGCGATCGCCCACGGTAGGGGTGCCCTTAAGCTCAATCAACGCTTAGGCAATGGCAAGCAGGAAGGTCTAACCCAGAATGTCTTGGGCATTATTGCCGCCAATTCGCTACGGGAACAACAGGCGGTGCGGCATTTTCAGGCTGCCCTAACCTTGTTTGAAGACATTGGCTATAGCCGAGGGATTGCCCTCGTCAAGGTGGCCTATGGTCGCCTCTATCGCCAAATTGGTTGGTACAAAGTCAAACCAGAACGCAGGATAGCCACGGCGGCCCAAAGCAACTATGACAAAGCTGCACAATTCCTTAATCAAGCGGAATTAACCATTCAAGCCAGTTCCCAAGTGATTTTGGCAGAAATTTATAATGAAAAAGGAACCTTATTGCGAGAGCAGGGAGATTTTGCTGGAGCCATTGACCTCTACCTAGAAAGTTTAGATATTGCCAAACGGTTGGGGAATATTCGCTTTCAAACCGATAATATCCAGGATCTGAGTGTGGTCTATTACCTTGCCGGAGACTTTGAACAGGCGGAGGCCACAGCCCAAGAGGCGATAGTCTTAGCCAATTCCATGCCCTCCCCACACCTCCTGGGACGATCGCAACGGACTTTAGCGAATGTTCTCTTCCAGCGCCAAGAATACGAGGCGGGTGCCTCCCTGGCCTTTGAGTCCTATGTCAATCTACTGACTCTCGATCGCTTTAGCCCGAACAACAGTGCTGCGGTGAAGGAAATTCTCAATGAGGAATGGCTGACCTGGATGACCGATGACCTCCTAGAGTCCATTGAGGATCCTCAGCGTCAGGAACAGATTTGCCGATCGCTCTTAAAACAGTGGCAAAATACCCGCATTGGTGGCCGACCCTTAATGGAGGGCTATCCAGGTTTTGGGATTGTTTTGGAAGATCTGTTAACCTTTCTCCAAATTGATTGAGGCTCTCCTGAAATCTTGTCTCTCCGCAGGATCTGTAAGTATTAACCCGAAACGTCCTTCGTTAATCTTGCTCCTCAAAGTTGCCAAAATCTAGATTGCCCGAAATCTTGTCAATTTCAGGTAGATTACTAACCTTCTGATAGTCAGTTGACCATGATAACCAGTCCATCCCCGCCCATTTTGCCCTTTCAAAATCAAGAGGCTGCCTTTCAGAAGGTCGAAAGTTCGATCGGGCAATTGCTGGTGCTGGATGCACTGCCAGGATATGGGAAAACTGCTTTTTTGCAGAAACTGGAAGAGGAATATCACGATCGGGCTAACTGGTATTGCCGTCACCTCAGACTACAGCGGGAACGAACCGATGTTGATCTGATGCTCGATATTTTGGAAGCCTTGGGGGATACCCACTTCCAAACAGCGGATCCAGACCAGATTCAGCCAATGGAGGCTTTGATGGCGGTGCGGAATAGACTCCGACAATGGAATCGGATTACTACGGGCAACAAGGCGATCGCTTTATTCTTAGATGATGTTCACCGTCTCAGTTCCCCCGCCCTCACTTGGCTACGAACTCAGTTTTGCGAAGAACTGCAAGGCTATCTGGCCCGGGCTACCCAGCAACAATTTCTTTTAGTCGTAGCGGGACAAAATCTCCGCCAAGCGGGCTCCTGGCCCGGCCATAACTATGTTTACCTCACTCCGTTTCAGCGGGTTACCCTCCGACGGGTGTTGGATCAGGCCCAGTTACCCCAACTCACCCATCATCTCAACACCCAATTTAACCAAGCCGTTTATAAGACCCGCGAATTATTTACCAATCGCATTTATCGCCTAACCGGGGGACATCCCAGCACCTCGATTAAGCTGGTGCAAGCGCTACAACGGGAAACCTGGCAGCCGGAGGAAGGGGGAATGCTGGTCAATCACATCGATTTCCAAGCGTTTGAAACCTATGTTGCTCAGGAATTGGCACAGTTAACCCAGGGATTAGACCGCCAGCATACCCGCTATTTCCCGACGCTTTTGATTTTCCGAATGCTCAATTCTTCGATCGTTCAGGCGGTACGGCGTAAATTGGGATTTAAGGAAGCCAATGCGCCCCTCAAGCAAATGAAGTCCTTAACGGCCCATAGTTTAGCGATCGAAGAGTCTCGCACCACTTACCGCCTCAACCCCGTCCTCCGCCAGGGACAACTGGCCCAGTTAATGTTAAGTCAAGTCCCGGATCACCAACAGACCTATCAAGATCTGCACCGTTTTGCCCAGCAAGTCTATCAAGGGCTCAATCTCAAAACCACCGATCCCGGCCGGATTCAGGACTATCTCAAAGAAAGCCTCTATCATTGCCTCTGTCTTTATCCTGAGGGGCGTTGGACAAGCCTGATGCAGTGCCTCCGGCAGGGGTTACAGGCCGCTGCCCACTTAGAAGAGGATTTTCAGGAAGACCCCCAAGATATTTTAGGGGACTTAATCCGGGATGATGAAGATATTCAAGCCCTGCTCCAGGAACATAATTTGCTCTGGGAGCGTGTGGTGGAAGGGGCGCTGGAACTCTGGCATAACCGGCCTTGGGGCAGAATATTGGCTTCCACGGGGGAAGCTACATCTCCCGCAAACTACAGTTTTTACCGCAACTGCCTCCAGCATCTCAGCTTGGCCCTCGTAGCGGATCAGCAGATTCTGGGCACAGGCTTCTGGGTTCAATTTCAACAGCAGCCGATTTTGATTACCGCTGATCATCTGCTGCGGGCCGTGAATTTGACCGTGGGCGATCGGCTTGTGGGAAGAACCTTTGGGCTCAATTCCCAAGAATTAACCCTGGAAATTTTAGCCTATCCCCAAAGGGGCAATGCCCAGATTGCACTCCTCCGCCCCACCGAGCCTACCTTGGTGCAGTGGCCGGCTCCGTTTTTGGATTTGCAGTCGGCGGAACGGAGCCAGTTACATCCAAACGGCAATCACACGGGCATGAGTCTCTATGGGTTTGGCTTTCCCCGGAGCAATGCCCGAGGCGAAAGTCTAGATCCCCTAGTGTGGGATCAAACACTGGATCAAGGCTTCCTGCGCCTGGTCAACTTGGGTAAAACCAAACTAGAGCAGGGGCTGAGTGGAGCACCAGTGGTGGATTTGGAAAGGGGTGAAATTGTGGCGATGGTTCAGGCTCAACCCGCAGATCTGGAGCACGATCGTGAAGGGGTACGCTGCATTCCGGCTCCAGCCATCCTGGAGGCTTTGACGGAGGTGAAAGCCAGCATTTATTCTGCCCAATGTCTGCAGCACCTCAAGGTAGAGCGGTTAAACCGGGAAATTACTCAACTCTTAGCGGAACGGGAAGCCCTCATGCAGCGGCGATCCACGACCCTAGACGTGGTAGCGGAGCAACGCTTAGGTAGACACATTGAACAGCTTGAGTTCAAGATTGCCCAACTTGAACACGAACGCCAAACCCTGTCCCCAGAGGTGGATCATGGTTAAATCACAACTACAGGTACCACGGCTGTCTCTCTCCCCCGATTCCCAGTCCTCCGATCCCAGCGAGCCTCTGCTCTGGGTGGCAGAACCAACTGCCCTGACTTGGGAGGGAGATTGTGATTGTGCCTGCTCCACCACTCCTTTTGCCGTTGAATTTAACCACAACGATCGAAACAGCGCTTTCCAAGCCGTTCCCCAAACCTATACCACACCGTTAAACAGCGATTTTTACTTAGCCTTTAGTCCTTTTGCCCCAGCAGGCCCAGCGGTTCTAAATGGGCAGGGCTGGCAACGCTATCAAGACTTTTGTCAGCGGGCGCAGCCAGTGGTAACCCCCTTCGATCGTCAATTGGCACAGCAGCAATTAATTGTCCCCGATGGGCAGATCTGCCCGCCCTCCGTGTCGCCCGGGGATCCGCTAAGCCAACTAACGGTTTGGCTCCATGTTACCAATGCCTGCAATCTGGACTGTCCCTATTGTTATGTGCGCAAGTCCAGCGCCAGGCTCGATCGCGATCGAGGCTATGCCATTCTCGATCACCTTTTTCAACTCGCAGCAGCCCGAGGCTTTCGCTCCCTCAAACTTAAATATGCCGGGGGAGAAGCAACCCTGGAATTTACTCTGATTCAGGATTTGCATCGCCATGCCCAACAATTAGCCTTAGAAACGGGCATCCAACTCCAGGCGGTGGTTCTCAGTAATGGCACCACCTTAAGTCCGGCCCTCGTCAACTGGTTAGTGGATAATCAAGTCCGCCTCATGGTCTCTTTAGATGGTTTAGGGGAAGTTCACGATCGCCAGCGCCCCTATCGCCAAGGTCAGCCCAGCTTTAGCCACATTGCAGCAGGTCTCGATCGTTGGGTCGCGGGCAGTTCCGTGGATTGCCATGTGAGTGTGACCGTTAGTGCAGCCAATGCGCCGCACTTGGGCGAAACCGTAGCCTGGATTCTGGCACGGGGCTGGCCCTTTAGTCTCAATTTTTACCGCGGTCCCCCGCCTGAAGCGATCGAAACGTCAGAACGCTTAGAAGCCCTTGCCCTAGAGGAAAAAACCATTATTGCTGGAATGCGATTGGCCTACAAAGCGATCGAAACCCACTTACCCGATCGTCCCCTCTTCCAAGGCTTGTTAGACAAAGTTCAAAGCCAACCCCATCTCCAGACCTGCGGGGTAGGGCAAAGCTATATTGTCATCACCCACACGGGACGAATCGCCCAATGTCAAATGCAGTTAGACTCTAGCCTTCCTGCCGCAGCAGACCCTCCCTTCGACTGGTTGGAAACCCTAGCCCAGGGGAGCATTCAAAATCTGGCCGTGGATCACAAAGAGGGGTGTCGGAGTTGTGCCTACCGTTATCGCTGTACCGGCGGCTGTCCCGTGGAGACGTTTCGATTTACCGGGCGCTGGGATTTGCAAAGCCCCCATTGCCAGATTTACAAGACGTTATACCCTGAGGTGTTGCG
>JBEAPM010000298.1:0-10813 GCA_041164445.1 Cyanobacteriota bacterium | reverse complement strand
AGGCTTAATGACGGTCTTTGTGACGTTTCTCTTGGGGACTGAGTTATTTAGCACCTTACAAGAATCTCAAATCCAAGATCGGTTGGAACTGTACCAAACTCGCCTGGTCTTACAAGCCAGTCAATGGCAAGCCACGGGAGCCTCAAATGGGTTTTCTGATGGAGTGCTAGAGATACCCCAGATCCAGGAAAATCCTCAGGACGCAGAACTGACCCAGCGCCTTCGCGCCAGTCTTGTGGGGGAAAATCCCATTGGGGATGCTTTGGCTAAATATCAGGCGCTGACCCAATCCCTGGCGGCCAAGTCTGAGGGCTCGGAGACCGACCCGTTGGGATGGTCTCGGGATGAAATCGATCGGCTCTACCTGGAACAGGGGCTCTTAACTGTTTTAGATGCAGAGTCCAATCAACCCCTGACCCAGCGGCTGGAAACGGCTCAAACCGCTTGGCAGCAGGTGGCTCAAACCGCTGAGGCTAATCCTGAAGACCAACAAACTGCCGAAATTTTACAGGGGCTATGGCAGACTCCACCTCGCTTGTTGCCAGCCGCCCAAGAAACGTTGACGAATGGCTTGGAGGGCTGGTTTCGCTATCGCAGTTTAGAGCGCCTGTATGAAATCCAACAACGGCCAGAGGCGATCGTAAAGCTCTGGGAGAAGGAACAAGCTACGGTACAGCGGGTTTTACGGCAACTCTTTGTTTTGACCGGCTTGCCCCTGATGGGCATGGTGTTGGGGACGATCGTCTTCCTAGGGGTATTGCTTCGGGGGCTATGGCAACGGTGGCAAACCCGCCCTGTGCTGCCCCCTGCGCCAAGTTGGACGGTTCCCTGGAACGCAGAAACCATTTGGCAGGGCATTGTCTTAGGCTTCTTTTTGGTGGGGCAAATCGCGGTGGTGCGTTTGATTATCCCCATTTTGGCCCTCAGTTTTCGCCAGGTAGTGGGGGTGAGTTTTTTTCAAACCGTCAAGGTCCAAGCGTTGTTGGTGGTCGTGGTCTATGGGGGGATGTCCATCGCCGTTTTGACGTTTTTCTATTTTCTCCTGCGGCCCTTTTGGCCCTTTCCCGAGGGGTGGTTTCGGATCCGTTTCGAGTGGCGGGCGATCGGGTGGGGAATTTTGGGCTATTTAATGGCGTTGCCCTTGGTCACCTTAGTTTCGTTACTCAATCAGCAACTTTGGGATGGCCAGGGGGGCAGTAATCCCATGCTCTTTTTAGCCCTGCGCAATCAGGATTGGTTTGCCCTCGGCTGTTTTTTCTTAACTGCGGCCCTGTTGGCTCCCCTCTTTGAAGAATGGTTATTTCGGGGCTTTCTCATGGCTTCCCTGACGCGCTATGTACCTCCCTACGGGGCCATCCTGCTCAGCGGGCTCATTTTTGCCCTGGCCCATCTCAGCCTCTCGGAAATCTTGCCGCTTTGGGCCTTGGGTAGCTTGCTGGGCTATGTTTACGGGCGATCGCAAAACCTAGTCTCTGCGATCGTTTTGCATAGCTTATGGAATAGTGGCACTTTAATTGGCTTAACGGTTTTAGGGAGTCAGCTTTAATTCTGGCTGGTCTACGTTGGGGCTATCCCCTGACGGAGATCCGGTGGCAGCAGATCCCCCAATTTTGGCCTCAACGGGAACAAACTTCCCCTTTTGTTCAAAATTGCTGTGTTTTGTAAAGTAAACTTGACATACAATCTAAAGTCAGCCGTGCAATAAACGGCTCGTGGGTTGAAGTGAACACCGGAGTTGATAACGCTGAATCTATGAACAATCCTGCTCTGAAAGAGTATTCCCGCAACCAAAATGCTCCTGTTTTACCCTCTTTGGGCAATGCCTCCATTTTGGACTGGCTTGAAACCACCGGTCGCTTATTGGCCCGGGACAAAGATGAGAACCAACCGGATTATCTCCTCTCCTCCGACGAAGAAATTGAAGGACTGATGGTGGATGAAAGCAGCTATGAGGATTCCGATGATGATGATGAAGAATTCGATCTAGAAGAATAAAAGTCCGGCTGCCAACTTAAGGCGGACGAGCGCGGCACTCGTCCATTAAAATTTTTCGCTTTCAGTGAAAAGCCAAAAGTCCAGGCTTCCCAAACGGATCGATTGATGGTATATCCAATCCAACGTTGTCGAAGAGCCGAGTATCAAGCTAAATGTGCCCATGGCAACGGTTCAACCGCAAAAGTTTGAGGGTGGCCATACCCTGACCCCGCAGGCTAGGTTGAACGAGGGCACAACAGTGTAGGAGCAGAGCAGCGTTGACCTAGGCAACGCCCTGCCCTAAACGCATCGGCAAGATGCTTTATTATCGCTTTATATAGTGTGTGGTGTAGGAGTAAATCCCTGTGGATGCTAAGTTTTTTCCGCCGAAGCGCAGTTTCGGATTATCCGGTAGCCAACTCTTCTGGCTGTTGGGGGTTGCGCTCCTGTTGGGAGTAAGCGCCGTCGAGATCTGGGCAACGGAGACTGCCCCTTTACGGTTGCTCCGGCCGCTAGTGTGGAGTGCGGTAGGGTCAGCGATCGTCGGTCAGTGGGCCGTTCCCGTCCTGCGACGGATTAAGGCCGGACAATTTATCCGGGAAGATGGGCCCCAGAGCCATTTACAGAAAGCCGGTACCCCAACCATGGGGGGGATTTTTATTGTGCCGGCTGGTCTGATTGCGGGGGTGTTGCTCTCCGGGTTTGATAGCAATGTCATCGCGATCGCCCTGTTAACCTGCAGCTATGGCTTTATTGGCTGGTTAGATGACTGGCAAATTTTGCGCCGCAAGTCCAATAAAGGCATTTCCCCCACCACCAAACTAGCGTTACAAATTGGCTTTGCACTGATCTTTTGCGCCTGGGCTTCTTGGCAGACCGGCGTATTGGGCAGCTTAACGCAGATACAACTGCCTGGAAATCTAATTTTGCCCCTAGGTTTAGCCTTTTGGCCCTTAGCGGTGTTCGTGTTAACGGCGGAAAGTAATGCGACGAACTTAACTGATGGGTTGGATGGTTTAGCGGCGGGCACTGGAAGTTTAGTCCTCGCGGGTTTGGGGATTTATATTGTCCCGGAATATCCTGCCCTAGCGATATTTTGCCTCAGTTTAGCCGGGGCTTATTTTGGCTTTCTCTTTCATAACCACAACCCGGCAAAGGTCTTTATGGGAGACACTGGCTCCCTCGCCTTGGGGGGTGCCCTCGGGGCAGTAGCTATTTACACCAATAGCCTTTGGGTGCTTTTGATCATGGGTGGACTCTTTTTTGTAGAGTCTCTTTCCGTGCTGCTTCAGGTGGGCTATTACAAAGCCACGAAGGGCCCCGATGGTGTTGGCAAACGGCTTTTTAAGATGGCCCCTTATCACCACCACTTGGAACTGACCGGTTGGTCAGAGACCCAAATTGTGTCTTTGTTTTATGGGGTAACGGCGGCACTAGTTGGCCTGTGTTTAGCGGTATTTTAGCCCTCGCAATCCGCAAAGGCTGTAGTGTTGTCCCTTCCGTCTAGTCTTCGCAACAGACTTCAGACTGCTGTCTGAGTTTAAAATTCTCAATTTGACTGCTCATTTCCCCTTACTCATGTCTGAACCGATCGCTCAAGAACGTTCAACCCCCCTCAGCAAACCGGCTTGGCTACGGGTGAAGGCTCCCCAATGGGAACGGGTTGGTGACGTAAAGGGCATTTTGGGTGATTTGGGGCTCAATACGGTATGTGAAGAGGCCTCCTGTCCCAATATTGGTGAGTGTTTTCATAAGGGAACCGCCACGTTTTTAATTATGGGCCCGGCCTGTACCCGTGCCTGTCCCTATTGCGATATTGATTTTGACAAGTCTTCCCGTGCTTTAGATCCAACAGAACCCGATCGTTTGGCGGTGGCAGTAGAGCGGATGGGGTTGCGTCATGTGGTCATTACCTCCGTGAACCGCGATGATTTGCCCGATGGGGGAGCGAGTCAGTTTGTGGCTTGCGTAGAAGCGATCCGCAAGGTCATGCCCCACACAACGATCGAACTTTTGATCCCTGACTTTTGTGGAAACTGGGATGCCCTCCAGCAGGTGTTGAAAGCTCGACCAGATGTCCTCAATCACAATGTTGAAACGGTGCCTCGGCTCTACCGCCAGGTGCGTCCTCAGGGTGAATATGCCCGATCCCTAGACCTCTTGCAGCGGGCCCGTCAATTGCTGCCCCAGGTCTACACCAAGGCGGGGATTATGCTGGGCTTAGGGGAATCTCTAGCCGAGGTGGAGACGGTCATGGCCGATTTGCGGAAAGTGTCCTGTGACCTGATCACGATCGGCCAATATTTACAACCTAGCCCTAAGCATTTAGCGGTGCAGCGGTTTGTTCCCCCTGCCGAGTTTGAGCATTTACGAACCTATGGCGAAGCGATCGGCTTTTTGCAAGTGGTAGCTTCTCCGCTGACCCGCAGTTCTTACCATGCTGAGGAAGTTCAGCGACTGATGAAGCAGTATCCACGTTAATGCACTGGCGATCTTATTCAAGTTACCTGAATTGGAAAAAAATATTCCGACCAGAGCAGCCTAAATTCAACGAATGGAGTAATGGCAAACTGAATTGCTGCCCATGCTGGAACGACAACCCCGATTACAGGCGATGACCCTATTCGAGTACCCCCAGGAGCATTATCCTGAGCAATACCCTCCATCGATTCTACGCACCTTGCGGCGTCGGGTGCGCCAAAAACAGCTAGTCATTTGTTAAGAAATATTTCGCACTATTGCAAAAGAAGATAGCGAGATCCATTCTTTTTAGCGCTTCCAACGATCGCTTCCGAATGCCTACGCAATAGGCGATACATCAATTATCTAGTTAATTTTACTGAGTATTTTTTTTGTAAAATTACTAGTAAGTATATGTTAATTTATCATCATTATTGAAATAAATTCGAGAGAAATTCAAAAGCAGTGATGACAAATATCTAAAAACTTATTATAGTTTTAGTAGTTAAAAGCATCGTCTTACAGCAATCCTAAATGGATTGTGTGGTGTGCGCCCTCCGGGCGCATACCACACAACGATTTTAGCAATCTAGTCATTACAACTGATTTAGGACTGCTGTAGATAAATACAGTAAAGTTGTTTGAGTCTTAGCAATTAATTAAGTTGCTGAAACCCTCGGTGTGGGCTGTGCCCCATACAACTCATTTCAAATTGCTGTAAATGTTATTCAGATAAATTTTTTTATCTCGATGTCTAATCTCAGATACGATTACGATTTTAACCGCTACATCAAATTCTTTTTCGGATTAAAATAATGCTTTCCTTTTGGAAAATACGTAGTCTTCCTCTGGCTATGGGATTCGTGATAATGCTTACCATTTTCATTGGGTTTGACTTTAGCTCTACTGCTTCCCTTGGAGCATTTTCTAAGCCTCAACATACTCAAATTGCATCCATGAATCGAGTAGATGTAATCGCTAAAGGTATTGAAGGTCAAATTCAAGAAACGATCGGTAAGATAACGGACAATCCCCAAGATCAGATGATTGGCAAAGCAAAACAAATTGAAGGTCAAATGATTAACTCTGCTAACGATCTAAGAGATAATCTTGATTTTCAGGCAGAATCCAAAAGAATTGACAAAGAAATTGAGAATAAAATTCAGGATTTAGTCCATAAATGAAAAAAATCCTCATTTTATATCAAAGTGATTCAACCTTTATCCCCTGAAAATACCATGGTTAATCTTATTTGGACTAGTGTTGTCCTTCTGTTTATCCTGTGGTTGCTTGGCTTTTCAATCCATGTTGGTGGTAGTTTCATCAATCTACTTTTAATTTTGGCACTGGTTGGAATTGTCTATAACCTATTTATCGGACGACGAGTTATCTAGTTCTAACTTTTATCCAGCATTGTTTAAAAAGTGCTGGTAAACGTCCTTTTCTAAAAGCATCTTTAAGGTGCTATATCAGACTCACAATAATCCTAATACCTTAGGAAAATCCTATGCTTTTTAAGCAGACAATTCGGAATCTATCTCTCAGTTTAGCGATTAGCATTTGCCTTTTATTTGGTTTCGTACAAAGTCCGATTCTAGCAGCTACTCTGGCAGATATTGAGACAGTATCTCCCACTCAAACAATATCCGCAGATTCCGTTGATGAGGAGATTAGTTTTACGGATCAAATTGAATCGACTGCCCAAAGCATTCAAAGTAAGGTTCAAGAAGTATTCGAGAATTTAACAAATTTTTCTAATACTCAGCCTGAAGAATTGCAAGAACAGGCTTCTCAAAGTCCTGAAACGGTTGACTAATCGATCGTTTATAAATTTCCATTCAACAAATCAAAAAAGCTAGACTTTTAGCTACACACCAAGAGGAAAATATCATGGGCTTAAAAGAAAGAATTGAGGCAACGGCCAAAAACATCGAAGGTCATTTACAAGAAGACCTTGGTAATTTAACCGGCAATGTTAGCGATCAGGTGGAAGGTCGGGAAAAGCAACTCGATTCTAACATCGGTCATACGATCGAAAGTTTAAAAGAGGCTGTTCACGAGGATGAAATCATGGATGCAAAAGAAAGAGTTGATGCAACTGCCAAAAACATCGAGGGTCACTTACAAGAAGCCTTTGGAAATTTAACTGGGGATCCTAAAATGCAAACAGAGGGTCAAATCAAACAAGTAGAAGCAAATGTTCGTAATACGGTTCAAGACATCAAAGATGAACTTCATTAGACCTGTTATTAATGAGTCATTCCTAGAAAGATTAAGGAACCGACATTGAACGATCGAACAAAATAGAGGGGTATAAACTTAAAGCGGAAGAGTGCAGCGCAGTCTTCCGCTTTAAGTTTATCAACATCCTAAGCAGTCCTAAAACCGTTGTGTGGTGGCAGCGAGGCATAAGCAGTCTCCTTGTAAGATTAGTTGAGTTTGCCGCTTACACCAAATAATGTACAGTCTCGCGCCCTTTAGAGCGATCCTTGAGCCCGAATATTTTTACTTTGTCCGACTTCCCTTTTAAGTGCGTTTCACCCAGATATTCAAAGTATTTTTTAAAGTTAAGATTTAACCGAGTATAGCTGCTTTCACTAATGATTAAAGGAACCTGTTGAATCTTGCACAAAGATTCTAGCCTTGATGCAATATTGACATTATCTCCAATGACAGTATAGTTTTTCCTTGACTGGCTGCCAATATCTCCGATGATAATATTTCCAAAGTTTATGCCAATCCCAATATCTTCAATGACCGGTAGATTCATCCGTTTGAGTTCTTTCTTCAAGTGTTCCATTTTTTTCAGCATATCAATTCCGCAGGCTACTGCATTTGTGCAAGCATTTGATTTGTCTTTGATGCCGAATAACACCATAATTGCATCTCCGATATATTTATCAATAACTCCATTGTATTGAATCACTGATTCATCCCATTGACTGAAATAGCAATTGAGCATTTTGGTTATTTGATCAGGTTGATGCCCCTCGCTGATTGTAGTAAAACTTCTGATGTCGGAGAAAAGAATGGCTATCTCTTTTCTTTCTGAGTCACTGCCATTTACGGTTATGATTTTGTCTCTGATCTCCTTATCTACGTATTTTCCAAATAGTTCATTAATTTTATCTTTCAGTTGAATAATTTTCATCCTGCCAATAGAAAGGGAAGTACTTAATATAAATCCTCCTACTATGATGTATATATGCGCTGGATCTTTGAAAAATTCCAAGAGACCATCTTTTAGATAAAAAATCTCAAGTCTTGCTATATACTGATCTGGCGTAATACTCCCACTCTCAAGTAGTTGACTTAAGGACAACTTCAAATCAAAATAAAAATAGATAAAAATAAATGTTGTTACATTGAGAGTTGTAACCAATAATTCTAGCGTCAAATTTAGCCTTTGAGGCAACTTTTTAAGTTGTAAAGCCTGTAACAAACCGGTGACACAGGAGAATAACCAGAAGAAGATATGTCCCGTATTTAATAAAAAACTAACCCCTTCTGTTATCTCGATCATGGTATAGCAAAGCGGGGCAACCAAAGAACCCAAGAATCGATATAAAGGCTTTTTACCAAATTTGACCAGAATAACTGTTTGTATGATCAATATTAACAGGAGTAATGTATGTCCGAAATTTGTAAAATATTTCAACTTGTCATAAGTAAAATTCATTAATATATAAAAAAGAGCATATTGACCTGAGAATAAAAGCAGTTCGTCAAAAAATTTTCCAATCATGTTTTTGGATGTCATATTATTTCCATGGTTATGCTGAGGAACTTGGGCTTCAAGGGGTGTCTAATCAGCTTGTTCCCCTCTACTTTAAGATTCTCACTCTTATTTTTGCTTACCAACTTAAGGGGGACGAGGGCGGCGCTCCGCGCCGCACTCTTCCATTCAATTTTTTCGCTTTCAGTGGAAAGCCCTTATTTTATCTTGGTTTTTGTGCCTCAACCCAACCTATAGCGAAAACGATCGCTCTGTGCTGCCGAAGCGATCGTGAATACTCTCTCCTTCCGGGGCCAGTCGTCCTAAGATGATCAAGTCATAGTAAGCTATGCCTGCTTTAATCAATCTGGCAGGATATTGAGATGTTTAGACACGGTAGCCCTCGCGTTGGCGTTATTGGTGGCGGTCAATTAGCCTGGATGTTGGGTCTGGCAGCCCAATCCCTGGGATATGACCTCTGGGTACAAACTCCAAAGTCTAGTGATCCTGCTGTGGCGATCGCTACGGGGACGATCCTCGCTCCGATCGCTGATGCCACGGCCACTGCGCAGCTTGCGAAACACTGTGATGTGATTACCTTTGAAAACGAATTTGTCAATTTACCTCAATTGCAACACCTGGCGGATCAAGGGGTTAATTTTGCTCCTCGTTTAGAGACTTTAGCCCCCCTCTTAGATAAATACGATCAGCGCTGTTACCTCCAGAGTATTGGTTTACCTACGCCCAAGTTTTGTTTATTAACCCAGGCCCATACTGGAGATTTTAATAATCCTTGGGGCTTTCCCGTTGTCCTCAAAGCCCGACGACAGGGCTATGACGGTCGCGGCACCTGTATTTTAGAAACCCCTGAAGCGCTCAACCATGCTCTAGAGAATCAAAATCCTGAGGACTTTTTACTGGAAGAATTTATCCCCTTTGACCGGGAACTAGCGGTTATGATCGCCCGATCGCCTTCAGGAGAAATTTCCCTTTATCCGGTCGTAGAAACCCAGCAAGAAAATCAAGTTTGTCACCGCGTCATTGCCCCTGCTCCCATTTCTGAGCCCCTAAAACGATCGGTTCAGCAATTCGCCCAAACCTTTATCGAACAATTAAATGGAGTCGGTATTTTTGGACTGGAATTTTTTCTCACTCCAGACGATCGCATTCTCGTCAATGAAGTGGCTCCCCGTACCCATAACTCCGGTCACTACACGATCGAAGGATGCCACACGTCCCAATTTGCACAACAGTTAAGGGCGGTTTTGAATTTACCCCTAGGGTCTTCAGACTTAAAACACCGGAGCGCCGTGATGATTAATTTACTCGGCTATGAGTCGGCAACCTGCAACTATGTGGAACAACGGCAAAAACTGGCTCAAATTCCCCACAGTACCCTCCACTGGTACGGCAAAACCCAAGCCCACCCCGGACGGAAACTGGGTCATATTACGATCGTTTCTGATCAGGACAGCGATCGTTTAGATGTGAGCGCACTGCAGGATCAGGTGATGAAGGTCTGGCAGGCTTTCCAGTGAAAGCGAAAAAATTTAACGGAAGAGTGCGGCGCTTCGCGCCGCACTCTTCCAGCTTAAGTGGGTAGCCATTAGGCAATACTTTCTCGCTTGCGGGTTTCTTTGGCCGAAGGCGCAATGCTGTTGAGGCCCGCCTGCTGAAAAGATTGTTCCAGTAAGGCAAAAAAGCGTCGTCGATCGGTACTGCGGACGACGGCTTGATTATGGGCTTCCGCTAAGGCAATGGGATAACCATAGCCTTTTTGGACTTGGGTGAGCACTAAGGTCAGAGCCTGTTGCAACACCTGGGGATTCTCCGCCACTTCCGCCGGGAATTCGATGCGGGCAACTTCACTGCCCACATGGAGATGACAGAAATAGAGTTGTTGATCTCCATAGTGGCTTAAAACCCGGGCATGACTGCGCCAAAGTGGCCCTCGCTGGCCCGGTTTGAGGTAGCTTTGCCAAAAGGTCGTATCTTTCAGCGGAGAAAAGACTTGGCAGGGGGGACGGTTTAGGGCATAGGTATCGGTTTTTCCAGAGCAATAGCGATCGCAATCGGGAACGGGATGAGGACAGCTTAAGAGACGCAAAAAGTTTAACGTTTCAACACTACGGGAGGCGCTGATATAGCCCACGAGGGGAACCCCCGCTGCCTGAATGCGCTGCCAGGCGGATAACAAGGGCGGCAAAAGCTGCTCCCGAGCCGCTGCGGGGAGTCCATCTAAAAACCAATAGATGAGAGAACCATCCACCAAGGCCAGGGCGGTGGAGGGCTGATCCAAATCCTGAGGCCGATCGTCCCGCAAGGATTCGACTAAATCCGCCAGCACTTCCATTTCCAGAACGGTGCGCCGATACCCCATCCACTCTTCCGTGGAAATGCCCCACTGCTGGGCTTGATATAAATCTGAGGACTTATAAAAGACTTCTGGCAAACTATCCAAGAGGGGATAGCGTTTATTGCCATAGTGAATAACGACTCGCCCAATATTCAGCAAATAACAAAACGCAATTTCGTGATGGCTGGGGGCAATTTGAGAACCATCCGTGGCCAGAACGGTGTAGGTGGTGGGCAGCGATTCAGATCCATTCAAAACAGATTGTACCGTTTGTAGAGGCTCCAAGGGTTCCGCCGCACTAAAGCCTA
>JBEAPM010000297.1:0-10413 GCA_041164445.1 Cyanobacteriota bacterium | reverse complement strand
GAATTAATAATGGCGAGGGACAAAGCCGCCCGCCATTACTAATTCAGGAGCCCTCATCATACAAAACTGAGATGCTTTCCCTGCAAGAGACTTAAATAGCCTCCATATCTCGTTCACCAGTCCGAATCCGAATGATTTGATCAACAGGACTAATGAAGATCTTACCGTCTCCAATTTCACCGGTTCGGGCGGCAGAAATTACTTTTTCAACCACCATGTCAACCTGATCATCCTCGATCACAATTTCAATTTTTAACTTTTGTAAGAATTCCACCGTGTATTCTGAGCCACGGTAGCGTTCAGTTTGTCCTTTTTGACGACCAAACCCTCGTACTTCTGAAACGGTCATCCCGACAATCCCTGCATTCACGAGGGCGATTTTGACTTCATCCAACTTGAATGGCCGGATAATTGCTTCTACTTTTTTCAAGAGCTTTTCTCCTTATTAATCACATAGAATGCTATACCGCGTACGGTGAGTGCGAAAACTTCGCCGTCCTGCTTAGTATAGGAGCATTACGTCTCACCCTAGCTAAACATTGGGGTTTTCTTAATTTTTGTTGTAATTGATACATTTTCCCATTTGATATGAGAATTTTATTTTGGCATCGTCGGGATTTGCGGGTGGGTGATAACCAAGGTCTCTGGAGGGCTCGGCACTGCAGTGCTGAAATTACCGCTGTATTCTGTCTGGATCCGAAAATTCTTCAACGCGAAGATTTGGCCCCGATTCGGGTGAGCTACCTCTTAGCCAATTTGCACGAACTGCAGCAGCAATACCATCGCTTGGGAAGCGAGTTATTGATTCTGCACCAGTCTCCGTTGGTGGCGATCCCAGCCCTAGCTCAAGCGATCGAGGCGAAGGCTGTCTATTGGAACCTTGATGTGGAGCCCTATGCTCAGGAACGAGATCATGCGGTCACCCAAGCCTTACAAGCCTGTGGTATTGCGGTAGAGACGACTTGGGATCAATTGCTCCATGAACCGGGGAGTATCCTAACGGGGGCTCAGCGGCCCTATACGGTTTATACTCCGTTTTGGAAGAATTGCCGGCAGCAGGCGGTGCAGGCTCCTTATCCCACCCCAGAACCGATGCACGGATTATCCCCAGAGGTACGGGCTGATCAGGGAGCGATCGGCACCATACCTCTCCCTACCCCTGAAGCCTTAGGATGTCCCCGCTGGGAGGAGTGGATTAGTCCTCTAGGAGAGTTGGCTGCCTTAGCTCAGTTGGAATCTTTTTGTCAGGAAGCCTTAACGCGCTATGGGGACGATCGTAACTTCCCAGGGCAACCGGGTACCTCTCGCCTCAGTCCGGCCCTCAAGTTTGGCACGATCGGCATCCGGACGGTGTGGCAGGCGGCCCAAGTGCAATTCGACTTTGCCCAAAGTGATGAAACGCGCAAACAAATAGAAACCTGGCAAAAAGAACTCATCTGGCGAGAGTTTTACCAACATTGCTTGTATCACTTTCCTCAACTGGCGGAGGGCCCCTATCGCCCCCAATGGAATTACTTTCCTTGGCAAAATGATCCGCTCTACTTCCAAGCTTGGTGTACCGGACGAACCGGCTACCCCATTGTCGATGCCGCCATGCAAGAACTATTACAAACGGGCTGGATGCATAATCGCTGTCGCATGATTGTGGCTAGTTTTTTAACGAAAGATTTGATCATTGATTGGCGTTGGGGTGAGCAGTATTTTATGCAGCACTTATTGGATGGTGATTTAGCCTCTAATAATGGAGGCTGGCAGTGGAGTGCTTCGAGTGGGATGGATTCCCAGCCATTACGGATTTTTAACCCCAATACCCAAGCGCAGCGCTTCGATCCGGAGGGGGAGTATATTCGGCGCTGGTTGCCGGAATTAGCCTCTGTGGAGACCGAATACCTCCTCACGGCAAACATTCCGCCCCTCCTACGGGGAGATTACCCAGAGCCGATCGTGGATCACCATTGTCAACAGCAACGGTTCAAAGCCCTCTATCACTCCCTTCCCTCGGTTTCTTCTTCAGTGGGCAGTAGAGCAAGCCAGACCTAAATATCGGCTACCAACTAAAGGCAGAAGCGTGCATCGCTGCACGCTTCCATGAAATTTTTTCGCTTTCAGTGAAAAGCCTAAATATCTTCAGGGTTTAATCCCAATTCCCGAAGTTTGGCTGCCAATCGATCGTTTCGTTCCTGGGCTTGCTGAGCTTCCTGCTGGGCTTGTTGAGCCTCCTGCTGGGCTTGCTGAGCCTCCTGCTGGGCTTGTTGAGCCTCCTGCTGGGCTTGTTGAGCCTCCTGCTGGGCTTGTTGAGCCTCCTGCTGGGCTTGTTGAGCCTCCTGCTGGGCTTGCTGAGCTTCCTGCTGGGCACTTTCTGCGAGTTCTTGACTGGTGGGTAGCAGGTCTCCGGATAAGGTTGACCATCGTAACCAGGTTGCGGTGACCCCTCGATAAGCCCCTTCCCAACGTACCAGAGCCAGTCCTAACTGCTGGCTTACATAGCGATTTTGAGCATCTAGGGCGATCGGTTGATATTGAGCGTGCTGCAGGATAAATCCTGCCCAGTCACTAGGATTAAAGGGATCGTACCAAAAGTACTCTCCGACCCGGAGCTTGGTTTGATAAATCTCTTTTTTGGTCGTTTTGTCTTCCTCAATTGTACTTTCAGACAAGAGTTCAATCACGAGATCCGGTGCTTTTTCTTCTTCCCACACCACCCAACTTTTGCGTTCTTTTTTGGGCACTCCTAAGGTAACAAAAAAATCCGGGCCGCGAAAATCTTGGTTGCGTAATTGGGCTGCACTAAAGTAAACAAACATATTGCCACTGACGTAACCATCTTCCCGTTGATCAATCCATTTTTCTAAGGTATCAATCAACAAATCCATCTGCATTTTATGTCGTTGAGTTTCCATGGGAATGCCATCATCGCAGGGAAGTTCGTCCTGGGTGGGTAGGGTAATGAGTTTGGGTTGTAAAGCAACGACCATACTAGACCTCAGGGAGAGAATACCGCATTATTAAACAAATGCTCAGGTTCACAAACGTAGAACTCACTATAGGGTACCTCAGGGAACCTCGGTCTGGATAGTTGGAGGAATCGCAAGTGGGGCTGCTGCCTTCACCGCCCGCCAGAATTCATCGAGGTATCCTTTAGAGATTCACGCCTAGATAGTGGCACCATTGTTCAACGATCGTGGGGGTGCCGTACCAAGGCTGAGGGGTACCCGGAGAATGCACAACCCCTTCTAGAATCAAGTTGGTTGCACCTGCTAAATGAGCCGCCGTTACGGGGGTGATCCCATCGCCCCAGGTTTCTCCTGTTCCACAGGTGAGTTCGTAGCTATTGTAGGCAAGATTGGTGCGCCAATTGTGTTGCCAACCCCGTTGCCCGAAGATGGCTTTGCCCGCCACACAGACATAATGGACATCGGGATAAAACGCACCAGGGTAACGATCGTTCACAAAATCAATATTACGACGAGTCCAGGGTTCTTGGCTGAGGTGGGGGGTACCAAGGCAAACGATCGTTTTAATGCGGGCGCGGGCATTCCAGGTCTTAACGGGTTGATGCGGTACCTGTTCTGGATCGGGATAGGGTTGATCTCCCAGAAAGATACGCCCTAGCCAGCCTCCGGCAGAGTGGCCAATCAGATTGATGGGTTCGTTATCGGTGGTGTGGCGATCGATCGTCTCTTGTAATTGCTGCAAAATAGGCGTGATGGGTCTGCCTCCCAAGGTGGGCAGCCAATCCCATTGCCGGAGGGGGACGATCATGGTGGGAAACCCCTGCTCCGTTAAATAGGCAGCTAACCCCTCATAGGGCTTGGCTCCGGCAAAGTAGCCAGGCAAAATGAATGTTTGACGCAGCTTAGTCTCCGTCCCCATTAGTCCCCATCATGCTCGCGGGTTTCTTCCAGGTGAATGTCTGGTAAAGTTTCTTCATCCTCTGCCACTAGGTCAGGGAGAAGATCGTGAGCATCCTCAGAGTCAGCATTCACCGAATTTTTGACGCGCCGTACCGGTAAATTAGCGACCAGTGCCGTAATGCGTTGATCACTTTCCAGATTAAACTCCATGCCATCCCGATCGAGTTCCACGTAGCGAGATACCACCTCAATAATCTCTTGACGGAGTTTTTCCATCAAATGGGGGGGTAAGTCAGCACGATCGTGGGCCAACACTAATTGGAGACGACGCTTGACATCTTCTCGGCTAGTGGTAGGAGTACGGGCAAAAAGCCGATCGAACAGGTCACCAAGCATGACTAGATCAATTTACTGGATAATAGATCTCGAATTCGCCCCAGGAATCCTCCTTTATTGGTCACCTCAAGATCCAAGAAAGGAACCTCTTCGCCGGTAACCCGGCGGGCAACGTTCAGGAGGGCCTGCCCCGCTAAGGAGAGTTTGTCGGGTTCGCGTAGCACCAACGGTTCTCCCCGGTTGGTGGAGACAATAACCTGTTCATCATCAGGCACAATGCCCACTAAGGGAATGGAGAGAATTTCCTGCACATCGCTAACGGACATCATGTCATTTGCCTGGACCATTGCCGGACGAATACGGTTAATGATTAAGCGAATTTGTTTCACCCCGTGTGCTTCCAATAAGCCTACCACCCGATCCGCATCGCGAACCGCCGCAATTTCAGGGGTGGTGACAATGAGGGCTTCTGTCGCTGCCGCGATCGCGTTGCGGAATCCCATTTCAATGCCAGCGGGACAATCAATCAAAATATACTCGTAGCGGCTCGATAACGCTTTGATCAACTGACGCATTTGTTGGGGCTTGATGGACTCCTTCGTTCGGTTTTGGGCTGCTGGAAGGAGGGCTAACTTCGCATGACGTTTATCTTTGACCAGGGCCTGCTCTAGACGGCATTCTCCGGCAAGGGCATCCAGGGCTGTATAGACAACCCGGTTTTCAAGGCCCAACAATAAATCTAGATTCCGAAGCCCGAAATCAGCATCGACAACAACCACAAGATGTCCCATTTTTGCCAGGGCCATCCCCAGATTAGCGGTTGTCGTTGTTTTTCCCACTCCTCCTTTACCGGAGGTTACAACTATGGCACGGGTCATGGACGGCAAAAAATTAGCGGATTTACTAAGGCGGAAGAATGCGGCGCAAAGCACCATATCCTTCCGGTATATTGTTTGGCTTTCCGTGGAAGGCCAAAACGCATTACTTCAAACAAAGAACTCATAAATTGAATTCTCGTCCGTGTTAGCTTAGCGTATTATGCCCCAAATTCTTCCTGAAGGGGTTCGTCATAATAATCGGCCAGAGTCGCAACGGTGGTAATGGCGCTGGAAATTTCGCTAGGAGAGAGATCGGCGGTGGAACGGGTCGAGACGACCGCAACTTCATCACTGAGGATGGCAAAACGGGCCTCTAGGGTTTCTGCGGAGTTCATTTCTAAAATCTTCCGATATAGCCCCACTTCGTTTTTGAATGGGGGTTTCAAGACCATTGACCAGACGGTAAAGGTATCATCATCGGTTAAACCACTAATCTGCACAAATACCTCAACGGTTCCGTACTGAAATTTCCAGAGATAGCCATCCTGGTTGTGGGTTACCATGCCTGAATCTTCTTGCTTGAGGCTTGTAATGACCGTTTCAATTACATCAATATAGCTATTGGTATCCATGTCTGCTCCTCGGGTAAAGGGATGGGAGGAAACCGGGGATTCCCCCTTCGGATTAATTCCCCTATCATCTTCTAGCATCTCTGGCCTTTTTCAGCGATTCTGTTCCAGAAATCTGCTTTCAGGGCATCGTTTCCTTTGTTCAGGCTGAGCGACTGGGGGTGCAGTCGCCCGTCCCGTTTACCTCTAGGCGCGTCATTAAGTCAGTCCAAAATCCTTGTGGTATCGACATTAGCCACGCCTGTCCCTGTTTTATCGCTATGGGCTCACTTCGTGTCCCGCCTCGTCGATCGCTGCGGTGAGGGCTGCTACGGAGGCACTTGTCTCGATCGTGACGTGCTTGGTGTCTAAATCAACGCTAACGTTAGCCTGGGCATCTACGCCCTGAATGGCCTTCGTGACGGCTTGCACACATTTCTCACAAACGATCGAGGGTACTGTTAACTGAACGGTCATAGTGGTTATCCTTCATCCCAAAGGTTTTCTAAAGTATAGGTGTTTCCTTCCCGAACCCAGAAGGTACCATCCACATAGCGATAATGACGATCGAGGGTGGTAATTGCTTCTAGATGGGCTGGGCTGAACTGGATTTGGTCAGCCGCTAAGTTTTCTGCTAATCGTTGTGCATGAGTTGACTTAGGGATGACGGCGGTTCCTCGCTGCAGAGCCCAACTGAGTAACACTTGAGCGGGGGTAATGCCTTGATCCTCTGCAATGCTTTGAATGGTGGGATCCTGCAATAACACGGGTTCATCCGGGGCTTTAAAGCTATCCGGACGATCGCCAGACCCCAGGGGAGAATAGGCGGTGAGTAAAATGCCATTATCCTGACAAAAGTCGAGTAGGGGGTGCTGTTGCAGATAAGGATGACATTCCACCTGATTAACCTCTGGAGCGATCGTTGCGCTGGCCATCAATTCCTTGAGCTTAACCACACTACAATTAGACACTCCAATGTGCCGACACAGCCCCTGCCCTAAAACTGCTTCCATCCCCTTCCAGGTTTCACTGAGGGGCAACGCTGCTAAGGAAATAAAATCCTGGGGCGTTTCGGGAAGGAGAATGCCCGCCCGCAGAGCAACGGGCCAATGAATCAGATATAAGTCTAAATACTCTAATTGCAAATCCTGTAGGGTTTTTTCCAGGGCCGGGCCCACCGCCTCCGGCGCATGGCAACTGTTCCATAACTTAGAAGTAATCCATAAATCCGATCGCTTCACCATACCGGATTGAAAACACTCCGTCAGCGCTTGCCCGATCGCTGCTTCATTCCTGTAAATAGTTGCACAGTCAATATGTCGATAGCCTTGCTGCACTGCCGTTTTGACCGCCGTTGCGATTTGCTCCGGTGTAGATTTCCAAGTCCCCAGTCCCAGCAGAGGCAGGGTATCGCCATTCTTAAACGTAAAGGTTTGCATGGTCAAAATGACTTTCCACTAACAGCGAAAAAATTTAATGGAAGAGTGCCGTACTCTTGCGCTTTAAGTGGGTAGCCCTCTAAACAACTAAAAATTAGTTCTTATTGTGAAGCTATCGTAGGGATTGTGGTGGGCGGCTGTGCCGCTAACCGGAATTGAGGGGCCCAAGTCTTGCAGTCCAAGTCCTGATGCCCAGGTTGTTGATGCCCGAGTTATTGATGCATTGAAGACTCATGCTCAGCGCTAACGAAAGGCTTTGACAACTCCCCTGCCTAAAGGCGAAGGGATTCTTGGATCATTGGGAGTCCTACGACTTTACCCTCACCAAAATTCACTGCGATGTGCCCCACCGCTGTATGCTACGCCCTAGTGAGGGGATCTTGAAGATACGATTCTCCAACAATGCTTTGAAGATGGTATAGATGACTGATCCCTAATCGATGACAGTCTTTGGAAGCAAAACTAGCTTACTCCCTTGATGTTACCGCTTTTGAATAGCAGTATGCACCCTTGCTTAACCCTGATGTCGGGGAATTTCTTGTGATCTGTATTACGTTATAACGACATTTCCAGCAATAGGGATGAGGGTTCTTACCCCTCAATGCCCTTACTCTTCCGGCTCTACTTCTGCTTCTGCCGGGTTGGAGTCCAGGAGCAAGCGCACCCCTAAGATTGTAAAGCCAAGGGCTGCCGCCAGTTTAATCCAGGAACTGGGCAGTAATTCCGCTGTTCCCTGACCCAGAATAACCCCCAAAAAACTTGTTAAGATTAACGCCGCTGAAGTTCCTAAAAAAACTGAAACCGGAAAGCGGGACGTGCCCCCGAGGGCAACCGCTGCAATTTGGCTTTTATCACCTAATTCTGAGATAAAGACTGTGACAAAGCTGAGGGCTAACAGTTTCCAATCCATCTTGGCATTCCCCTAACCGTGTGTTGACGCTATGTTTTTCCAATATCCACCCCTCCAGCAAGGTACCCTTCTCCGGCGTTATAAGCGGTTCATGGCAGATATTGAACTCGATAGTGGTGAACGGATTACAGCCCATTGTCCCAATACGGGGCCAATGACAGGGGTCTGCACACCAGGGTATCGAGTTGCAGTATCCCTCAGTCATAACCCCAAACGCAAGTATGCCTATACCTGGGAATTGATCGAAGTTTTGGATCCAGTTCCCACTTGGGTGGGGGTTAATACGAGTTTACCGAATCGGCTGGTGAAGTTAGCTTTGCAACAACAACTCATTCCAGAAGTGGAGGGCTATGACCAAATTGAAACGGAAGTTCCCTATGGTAAGGAAAAAAGCCGGATAGACTTTCGCCTAATTTCCCCCCAAAACGATCGTGGTGATCTGTATTTAGAAGTCAAAAATACAACTTGGGCCCAGGGATCCATTGCCTTATTTCCCGATACGGTGACGACACGGGGACAAAAACATTTACGGGAGTTAATGGCTCTCTTGCCGGAAAACCGTTCGGTACTTCTGTACTTTATCAATCGCGGTGACTGTAGCACATTTTCCCCAGGGGATAGCGCAGATCCCGTGTATGGGCAGTTGCTCCGCACCGCAATCGAAAAGGGTTTAGAGGTTTTGCCCTGCCGTTTTCAGATCGCTCCGGAGGGGGTGTCGTATTTGGGGCTAGCGGATCTTCAGGTGTAGGATGACGGCTGCTGAGATGATGTCTAGGACTGACAACGATCGCTTAGGCTACAAACTACCCGGATCTACACCCAACTGTCGCAATTGCTCTGCGAGTCGTTCAGCCCGCTGCCGTTCCTGTTCAGCCCGCTGCCGTTCCTGCTCCAGGTTAGTCTCGGCAATTTTGAGCGCTTCTGCAACTTCACTGGGTAGGGGTAACTTTTCCCCCGTGTCACTACGGTATAACCCCAGTAAGGCTCCTTCTGGTTGCAAATTCAGCCCCAAAACCTGGGAATAGCGATCGGGAATGGGTTGATAGGTTCCCTCTTCCAGGCGATAACCCAGCAGTTGTTCTGGAATCCATTCTGCTTTCGGGTCAAATAACCAGTACTCCAGCACACCAATGCTTTCGTACAGGTTCTTTTTGGTTTCTTTATCTTCCTTTTGGGTGCTGGGAGAGGTGATTTCAAAAATGCTTGCAGGAACTTGCTTCTCTTCCCAGATTTTATAATTATCCCGTGGGCCAGGCTCCACACCAAAGACGACCGCCATATCCGGGGCAAACCGCAGTCGGGGAAAATTTTCAGCGTAGTACACAAACTGGTTGGCTAGAATGAGCGGCTTATATTCTTGAAAGTGGTCTTGCAGATATTGGCGCAACAGCACCAACAACATCACGATCGCATCTACATGAACAGAGGTTTCAGCCAAGGGTTCTCCATCCTCACTGGGGTAAAAAATTTCAGTTTTTTCCGTTTGCTCAGCTATAAGGGGCTTGGGAACAATGGTCAGCATTGGAATCTCCCTGGAATTATTGGTCTAATTTTAAGCCATTTTCAGCGATCACTGGGGTTAGTGAATCGGCTATGTTTACCTCGGCGGAAGAATGCGGCACTCTTCCATTCAATTTCTGCGCTTTCAGTGAAAGCCGCATAATGGTGCCTTTACCGTCTCTTTATAATTCAGCGTCTATTTTTAAAGAAACGAATAAGTTTTCCGGAATTTCAGCCGTGGGACTCCACGATCGCAGTGAACTCCTTTAGGATTATTGAGGTAGCAACGATTCTTTCAGATCATCAGTTTATGGAAACGCGATCGTTTTGGAGCGAGATTGATCAGATCTCATGTAATCCGCGATCGGCTTCTTTGGCATCATTAAGGACGGTGTAGTATGAGTCTATCTAGTTTCAATAGTTTAGATTTAGTCAATCAAAAACGGTTAGGGGATCATCTCATTGAAGCGGGTTTAATTACGCCCTGGCAACTCGAAGTCGTGATTTATGATCAGCAATCCACTGGAATGCGTTTAGGGGAAATCCTGGTGGCCCGAGGTTGGGTCAAAGAAGAAATTTTAGAGGATTTAGCCGATCGTCTCACGGCAAAAGCAAAGCATTCTTTTCATTTCCCCAAGCACACGACCCTCTTACCCCCCTGTGCTGCCTAGGAGGTTGTCATGCATGGGTTCTCAGAGGGGGGATAGGGGTAAGCCCCTAGTTGTTTTTGGGTGCCTGGGCAACCTTCGTGGGCATGGCAATCCAGGTGGTGCAGTGTTTTCAGATGAATGGATGATGCATCCTAAGTCGCAAATATTCCTGAGCGAGGAGCGGAGTTTCCAGCAATCCTGTACGATTGCTTCGTATTCCTTTAGCCGTTAGGGAAGGGGACAAGCCTTGAAAAAACGAGGCGGAGTTTATTATGCTGCTCCAGACGATCGTGAAAAC
>JBEAPM010000296.1:0-11799 GCA_041164445.1 Cyanobacteriota bacterium | reverse complement strand
TTTTCTGGAGACGGCTTGGAGGCTGGTGTTGACCCGTTATCATGGTATTTTCCCCAAAGTGTTTAGGTGTGTTCGGTGATGTGGAGGGTTGACGCTGCCTAGATCGCGTCATCAATTCAATTCAATCCAGAAACTTAAGTCTAGAACCCATGCTGTATCGACCTTAGCCGTTCCCGTCCCTGTTTGATCAACAGGGGCACTAAAGCCTAGACCTTTCATTGCGAACGAATGATAACCCTAGTATGGAACCGGAACCCCTCCCCCAGGGCTCAGTTACCAAAACTGAAACCATCGACTTACCGCTGAACACGGCAACTATTCCGGGGAAAATGCACTACTCTGCGCCCCCTTTTCTGACCTTGAGGAGCACCTAGCGTGGCTGAACCCAGTACTGAATATCAAATTTTGCAAGGACTCTCGCTGCAACGAGTGCGGGATGGGGGGTGTTTACCCGTGCTGACGGGGTGCGAAAGTGCCGATCGCTTATTGGTGGTGGTGTTACCTCAATTGGGCGATTTTGACAGCTTGGAGTATGCCTGGTGGCTCGTGCGATCGGCTCAGGAATTAGCGGACATGGGAATTGTGGTCAGGGCGATCGGCATTGGTGAACGATCGTCTGGGCAACGGTTTTGTCACTATACCAACTTTCCCGACGATCGCCTCTTTGTCGATCCGGAGGCGAAGACCCACCAAGCGCTTCAGCTTTATCCGGGGCTTTCGGTCTCTGTACCGGGCTTATCTCAGGCTCAAAACGCAGGGCTGAACCTGTTGCTGATGTGTGCAGGGCTAGGCAGTCCGGGAACGCTGGCGGAAGTGTGGCGAGGCTATCGGGGCGATCGTCAAGCCCCTCAACTCATTGCGGCGGATCAAGAAATTCAGGCAAAACCCTTACCCAAGCTGAAGGGAAGCTTTTTTGATGTGGCTGGGGGAACCGGCTTTCAGCGGCCCTTTGAGTTGGCAACGCTGCGGCTCCGGAATATGGGCGAAGTCCTCAGCCATTGGCAAACCTATGTGCCCGATGCCCGTTATTTAACGCAACGGGGCGGGACTTTCGGCTTTAATGCCCAGGGACAACTACGCTATCAACACCGCGATCGGGGCATTCTTGGCTTTGCGGAAAACATGAGTAATCCCCTCACTTTTTTAGAGAAGCAGTTTTTAGGGGATTAGTCCTTAAGGAAAGGTTTTGGCGGAGCCGTTTAGCCCAACTGAGAGAGATCATCATCTGCATCGGCAGCGCTCTCGGCCTCTGGATCGTTGCTTTCTGAGTCTTCGGGGTCTTCTAAGTCTTCCGGTTCTTCCTCCTCTGCAGCGGGGGAATTCTCTACCGTTAAATGAACAAAACCGGGTTCAAAGGTTTTCGCCGTTGTTTCCGTCACCGGGGTCGTTTCCTCCCCTAAGCTGTGCTCGGAATTCGCTGACATCGGTTCCTCTTGGGCAAGCTCCTGCTGCGCGGGTGCAACCTCCTCCGGAGCGATCGTTTCTGGATCCGTGACCTCCAACTCTAAGGTTTGACCCGCCTCCGCCTCATTGTCTTCTGAGGTTTCCCCGTTTTCCTCTAGCTCATCCTCTGCTTGCCAGGGAGAATCATAGCGATTCCAAGGCAACACGGGATCCTTCGGCAAGTTATGCAACAGCACCGTGATATTCTCCGGATCTGGCTCTGGTAAACGTAAACCTTTGACCGGGCTAGAGGTTTGGGGCATATCAGGTTGGGCTTCAGGGGACTGAGCATTCATAAAAGGTTGCCAATGAAAAAAGGATTGAGAACCAAGACTTACATCCGTTGGCTGGTCCCGCGAGGTCAGGGGAGCAGGATCATCGAATTCACGATAGAGGTGAGCCTCAAAAAGCATCGGAATTTAGGTTTCTAGTGTGAAGGATGATCCCCTAGTTTGACAAGCCTCTGCCCTGTCGCAATCCTAAATTGCCCCCGCTTTACAACACTTTTCCAGTGCAGAGAATACAGTTTGTGAGTATACTCGGGCCAGTCTTTTGGGCAATCGGATTCGTCAGATGAACATTTTCTCTTCGTACTCGCTTAACCGTTTTGTTGTGGGGACGATCGTGGCTACTACTGTCCCGTTGTTCCTCTCCATTCCTGCGTTTCCTCAGTCTGAAGAAACGCCCATTCCCTTAGATGTGGAGAGAGATGCAGAACAATCCTCCCGTTTTTGGCCTGCGGCCCAAACCTTAACCCAGTCCCAATTCCATTTGCTCTCCCGAGTTGAAGAGGCTTTTGCAACGCCTGATCCCAATCGGGTGAGGGCGGCCCGAGGACAAATTATTCTCAACTTAGGACAACTCGATCGCTTTTTAGATCAGCAAAATCTAGCGCCTCAGACCTGTGGAGCGGTGTTGTCTGGAGGTTCCCAAAACAGCGCGGCTGCCCGCTTAAATTGTCATTTCTATGCGGCCCTCCAGGACTGGGAGGGAATGCTCCCCCTCCTCGACTCTCGCCTTGCCATGTTGGCAACGATCGCTGAGGTGAGACCCTTACCCTTAGTTTCCGGGGAATCCGTGATGGGCTGGGGGGGAATTCCAGCCCAGGTGAAAGGAAGTCTGCGGGAACCTGCCACCCCCCTCAATGCGCCCTTACCGGCGGTGGAGGCGGTGCCATTGCCCCTGGGACGATCGGTTAAATCGGCCCTGGGAGACTATCAACCGCCACTGCCGCCAGCGGTGGCCCCTTTGGGGGCTGGAGTTGGGCAAGTGCAGCGCCTGGAAAGCCGACTCTCGCAAATGAAAGCCTTGTTTCCCTCCGCCTTTGCGGATTTTGTCGATCGTCAGACCCTTTTGGCTGTTCGGGATCTGCCCCCAGAGCAGGATCCGGATCTGCAGGACTATGCCGAACTGTTAGCAGAACCCTACACCGGAATAGCCTCGATTCGCCCAGCAACCGAGCCGCCGCTATTAGTGAATCGCTTAACCCCGAGCCCGGATCCCTTTACGCCCCTACTGCCTGCAAGGGACAGGGGATTTCAGCCCACCCTGAAGCTAGAAGTTACCACCCCCGCCGGTGAACCCACCCTCGGGATCGTTACCTCAGAGTTAGATTATGGCTTTCTCCTCCCCCTTGGCGATGTGCCTTTAGCGGCGGTATCCGCCGATCTGCAGGATCTGAGCTTGCCCCCTGCTGTCCGCGATTTTGTCCTGAGCTATCAACCCCCTCAAAACCTGGAAGCGCTTCAGGTCGATCGCCGCCGCTTTTTGACCGGAAAACAAGCGGCCTTTTTGCCCCTGAGGGAACCCCTACGCCTAACCGCCCCCCTACAATTAGAACAAACCTATTTGCTCCGATCGCTCCAATTTCAAGTGCCCCCCCTCTTGCAGACCAGACGATTAACCGTCAGTGGCGATCGTCGTTATCTTGCCGAAGCAACCCAGATCGACCTCTTGCTGGTCCTTCGCCCCATTGCCCGACGGGCCGATGGTAGTTACCGCATGGTGTGGCGAATCTTAAAAGAATTTCCCAATCCTGAATTTGAAAATCTATGGGAGTATATAGATCAATGAGCCAGTGCTCAGCCGTAGCGTTATTAGCAGGTCATACAGAATGTCTATTAATGGTTCTAGTCCCTTCCGTGGGCTGATTCGTCCCAAAATAAGCACCATGCCCCGCCAAAAAACGGAAGCCACTGCTTATTTAAGTATTTATAAGTTATGCGTTGAAAAGAAACGGCTGGAAGACGAGCTACAGCACCTTGAAACCCGGAAAGTCCAAATTGAGCAACGGCTCACGGCACTGCATCAAGATATTGAAACCATCAAGGCTTCAGTTCCAGAGCAACCAGCAGACGGCCAGACGGCTCAGCCCCCCAGTCCCCAAAAGCACGCAGGCTTTGAGACTATCTTTCTAGAGTATTAGGGAGCGTTACCGTCCCCTGTTTTCCCAGGACAACCCCGCCACCGCCAGCCCCAAAGCTTTCCATCCATCCGGATGGGGGGACTTTTGTCAGAGTAAAGGAATAACAGCATCCTTTGATTCGGTTTGGTCACTGGCAAACAACACACTATGGGTCATTCTTCCTCTCCCGGTTTTCAGGCTCGTTCAGAAGCTTTACGGAACGCTCCCCTTGCTCAGCAGCAGCAAGTTCCAAGCGATCGTCGTCAGGATAAGAAGCCCCCGATTCTCATGAATCGATATCAATTAATTAAGGTATTGGGGCGAGGTGGTTTTGGGGTAACAGCCTTAGCGAAGGACTACCAACTGCCAGGACATCCCTATTGTGTGATTAAACAACTGTGCCCCAAAATTCAGGATCAAGATACCTTAATACGCTCCCGCTATCGCTTTCAACGAGAAGCCAAAACCCTCGCCGCCTTGGGCGGCCACGCCCAGATTCCCCTGTTGTTCAATTACTTTGAACAGAAGGGACAGTTTTTCTTGGTGCAGGAGTTTATTCCTGGGCAAACTCTCACTCACAAGGTCAAGGCAGGGGGGCCTTGGTCAGAGCCTGAAGTGATCGCGTTTCTAGAGAATATGTTGCCGGTGTTGGACTATGTTCACCAGCATGGGGTGATTCACCGAGACTTAAAACCGTCCAACATCATGCAGTGTAGCCAAGACGATCGTTTCGTCTTGTTGGACTTTGGTGCGATGAAATCTGCCCTCGCCTCGGAAGAGACTTCTGCCCAAATTACCCGGCAGTTTGTGGGCACCCCTGGTTTTGCGCCGCCGGAACAGCAGCAACTGCGGCCTTGCTTTGCCAGTGATTTGTATGCTTTAGGGATGACGTGTTTATTTTTGCTCAGTGGTCACTGGCCCCAGAGCTTTCCTTGGGACAAACGCCGACAATCCGTCCAGTGGACTGAAAAAATTTCTGTTAGTAAACCCCTTGAGTATGTTTTAAACCGGTTACTCATTACCGATTTAACCCAGCGTTATCGATCGGCGGAGGAAGTCTTAAATAGTTTAAGTAAAATTGTCAAACGCCCCCTGCCCACTCCTGCCGTTGTCCCCAGTTCTCCCCGTAATAATTTCGCCGATTTGCAAGACTGTTTGCACTCCCAATCCCCCCAGCGCCGTTACTTGTCCAAAAATAAGCGCTAGGTCAAGCACTTGCGAAATGATTTGGTGGTACTTGACTTCATTTTTGCGTCGGGAAAATTTCGTCAAGTGGCATGGTTTCACCCTTTGCTATTTCCTGACGTACCATTGCAGCCATCTGATCCCATTGATTGTCCGTGGTAGCAGCAAACCGGGCTTCCCATTTTTGCTCGTCGTGTAACTCTGCTAAGAACCGAGCCGCGATCGCATCTTGCTGATCGGGCGGAAGTTGCTGAATTTGGGCGATTGCTTGTTGCAGCAGTTCAGTCATTTTTTTACAGCGGCAAAAACCGCAGGTCATGTGATTCTTTCATTTTACTCTAAGCTCTAAAACCGCTTCGGCGGCTTCTACACCACTGAGGTAGGCCCCATGAGCGGTGCCGCGATAATCAACGTTGGTGTGCTCCCCGGCAAAAAAGAGCCGATCGTCTACGGGAAAGCCCATTTGCTTAAAGTCCTTGGGTTTTGCCCCCACGGCAATGTAACTATAGGAGCCCTTGGCAAACCGATCGCTTCCCCAGCGGGTAATTTCCACGCGGCGGGGGGTAGGAATCGATTGACCAAACATGGTTTGCAAGTGTTCAAGAATCTCAGCAACGATCGTTTCATCGCTCTGCTGCTCCATGGTCTGGGCATAGGTTCCCACCGCAAAGGTGACTAAACCGGGAAACTGATAGAGGGGATAAAGATTGAGGAAGTAGGGATATTGGCCTTTTTCTGGGGCAAAGTAACCGAAATAGTGGGTTTGCTTGTCCCAAAAGGGCTCAGCAAATTCGAGAAAAACCTTATTGACCCGGCCCACCCGCACCGCTTGCCAACCATTGGTAATGGCTTTGGGCAGGGTTGGGGTAAATTGCACATCTCCCGCTTGCAACACCCCGAGGGGCAGGGTACAAATCACCCGCTCGGCTTGCCATTCCCCTTGATCCGTCACGATCGTGACCCCGGTATCCGTCAGTTGAACCTGGGTGACAATCTGCTCAAAGCGCACGTCTACGCCCTGGGCCAAAGTGGTAACTAAGCGATCGAACCCCTCCCGCAGCAGGACATCTTCCCCATCAAAGACCTCATCACTGTCCCAATAGCGGGCAGACAAGTTCTCGATCGCTCCGCCAAGGTCAAATTCTAAATAGGCACTGAGTTGGTAGACCATAAGGGGGTCATCCAGGATCTCGGGATCCAGTTCCATCAGCGCATCCATAATGCTCATGTCTTTGCCCCGGGCTTCCGCCAGATCCAGGACATCATCCAGTAAATTTTCGTACTGCTCTTCCCCATCATCCAGTAAGCGATCGGCAATGGGTTTGCCCCGATGGTTATAGACCACAACGGAATCATCTTCTGTGGCGAAGGGGCTACTCTGGCTCTGTTTCACCAATCGCATCAACGGGTTATTATCCGAGCCATGCACCCAGGCAGCCCCCAAATCCAGGGGAATCCCCCAGGTTCGATCCGTCACAATTCTTCCCCCTAGCCGATCGCGGGCCTCTAGCACCACTACGGAGACCCCCGCAGCAGTCAAGGTTTGGGCCGCAGCTAAACCAGCCATCCCGGCACCCAGGATAATTACAGGAAACGTCGAAGTCATAAGCGGGGAAGAGAAACCTTTGGGTTCAACCGCAGCGCGATCGGATCGACAACTTGCCGCAGCACTGAGAACAGCAGCATGAAAGCTGAGAATACCATAGAATAACCATTGACGGCGGTTCATAGGGGTGGGAGATTAACAGATACTTCCTAAATCTGACGTTAATGTGACGTTCCGCAAAGTGGCAAAATTAACCATAGCCTTGGGTGCTCTGCGCCCCACTCTAACGCCTTACGTTGATCGCCGTAAACCGCATCCCGCATCAGACAAGTATGAGGGTATGGTATGACATGGGGTATGGTATGACATGGGTCGGTCGTTTAATCAGTTATTCATTTTTTCGTTCTGTTATCCCATTCTGTTGATCCTGGGACTGAGTGTATTGAATCCAGCCGGGAAGACGGCGGTAATCTGGCCGGCTGGCGGTCTCTTACTGGGTTTTTTAGTCATTTTACCTCGATCGCAATGGGGCAAAATTCTCTTGATCGCCTATGCAATTGCCCTACTCATCGAAGGGGGAATGCTAGAGCGATCGTTTCTGCTGATTACAACCTTTTTTATGGTCAATGCCCTAGAGTCGATCTGTGGGGCTTTTGTTTTTGAGAAATATTGTGGAGGTGGGCAGGGGTTTCAATCCCTGAAGCAATTATTTGCCTTTTTAGGGATTATTGTCTTGGGCATTCCGCTCCTCACCGCAGCGATCGCCACCACTGCGATTCTGCTGCTTACCCCTGCCAAAGCCTTTATCCCGATTTATTACAGTTGGTATAGTTCTGCGGGGTTAGGCATTCTCTTTGTCACCCCTTGTGTAGTGGCTCTAAACCAGAGTTTGCCCCGCCTGGGGCGAGCGGCTCCGGGGAAAAAGCTAGAGTTTTTGAGTCTGTTATTCGTCACCGTAGGGCTGAGCCTGCTCCAGTTTGGCACCTTAGCCCATGAAACCCAGTTTGTCATGAGTGCCTACCTCATCTTCCCCGTCCTGATCTGGGCTGGAATGCGGTACCAAATGTCCGGCGTTACTCTGGTGGGCTTAGTCTGGACGATGGTTTCCGTCTGGCAGGTCAACCTCAATCAACATCCCTGGTTAACCAGTTCAAGTCGTTTTGCTGGAGAGTCCTGGAAACTCCAACTGTTAATGCTCGTGGTGGCCTTGTCTTCACTGAGTTTTACGATCGCCCTACATCAGGTTCAAGAAGCCCTTACGGCCCTCCAGGACAGCGAAGAACGCTATCGAGGGGTGGTGGAAGATATGCCTGTACTGCTCTGCAGCTACCTCCCCGGCGGAAAACTGACCTTTGTGAACCAAGCCTATGCAGACTATTTCGGGCAATCGGTGCAAGCCTTAGTCGGATCGAACTTTTTGAACTTGATCCCCGAGGACGATCGCACCATCGTGCTTAATAATATTGAAAATCTGACGATCGATGCCGCAACCCACACCCATGAACATCTTGTCCTGCACCCCATTGGTGAACTCCGCTGGCAACGCTGGACGAATCGAGCCCTGTTTGATGCTCAAGGGCAGATTAAAGCCTATCAAGCGATCGGGGAAGATGTTACCCAACTTAAGCGATCGGAAGAGCAACTTAAGCATTTAGCCCATCATGATCCCCTCACCGATCTGCCCAATCGCTTATTATTAAACGCTCAGCTTGAGCACATGATTCAACGGGACAGCGCCAAACACCAGAAATTTGCCGTTATTTTTATTGATCTCGATCGCTTCAAGCAAATTAACGACAGCCTGGGGCATGAACGGGGAGATCTGCTCTTGCAACAATTATCCCAGCGCATCACCGCCCTGCTCAGACCTGAGGATATCGTCGCTCGGATTAGTGGTGATGAATTTATTGTCCTCTTGGATAACATTCAAAGTTCCGAGGATGTGATTGAAACCGTAACCCAACTGGTTGATCTCTTCAAACATCCCTTTTTCTTGGGCAACCAGGAGACGGATATGACCGCTAGCCTAGGGATTAGTTTATTTCCCAATGATGGTAATACCGCGGCCATCCTGCTGCGGAATGCCGATGCCGCGATGTATCAAGCCAAGGAAAAAGGGCGGAATACCTATTGTTTTTATGCAGAAGATGTCAAAGCAGAAGTATTTGAGCAGGCCCTCATTGAAAATGCCCTGAGGGGCGCACTGAAACGCCAGGAATTTTTCCTGGTTTATCAGCCTCAAGTGGTTTTGCAGGCAGGGCAAGCCCCCCAAGAAGCGATCGACTTCTGTTTTCGAGGCATGGAGGTGCTTTTACGCTGGCAACATCCCGAATTAGGGTTGGTTTCGCCGGGACAGTTTATTCCCTTAGCGGAGCAAAGTGGCTTAATTCGAGATATTGGGCTTTGGGTCTTACAGACCGCCTGTTGGCAAGGCAAAACCTGGTTGAATCAGGGCTTTGATTTTGGCCATTTAGCGGTGAACATTGCGGGGCCTCAAATTCAGCATCGTTATTTTGCAGAGGAGATACAAACCGTCTTAAAAGAAAGTGGTTTGCCCGCCCAATATTTGCAATTAGAAATTACGGAAAGCTTTGTGATGCAAAATCCAGAGGAACGGATTGAACAGTTACAACGGTTAAGAGACCTCGGCATCGAAATTAGTATCGATGATTTTGGTACGGGATATTCCTCCTTAAGCTATCTCAAGCAACTGCCCATCGATAAACTCAAGATCGATCAATCCTTTGTCCGGGACATTCTAGAGGATCCCAATGACATGGCGATCGCCGAGGCCATTATTGCCCTGGGGCAAGCGCTGAACTTGGAGGTGATTGCGGAGGGAGTAGAAATGGCAGAGCAGGTTCACTTCCTCATCAGTAAGGGCTGCTACGCGGCACAAGGCTATTTCTTTAGCAAGCCTTTACGGTCTGAAGCGATCGAGCAGTTGTGGAAAAGTTGCAACTTTGTTTGAGGCAACTTCTCCTGGAGGTCTGTTGCTCCCGCTCTTTACTGCGGCATTAGCAAGAGATGCTGACGCAGGCGATCGATCGCTTCGGAGGTACTGAGGGTGCGGATAAAATCTCGACTTTGCTGCATGCCCCAGCGACATTCGTAGTGATGGGTCTGCCCCTGAGGATCGGCAATGCCAAGATACACCAGCCCAACGGGTTTCGTCTCGGTGCCCCCGCCTGGCCCGGCAATGCCCGTGATACTCAAGCCCCAGTCCGTTTTCAAGAGGGATTTCACTCCCAGGGCCATTTGCTCCGCAACGATCGCGCTGACGGCTCCCTCTTCCTCCAAGACTTGGGGATCCACCTGAAGCACCTGAACTTTCACGGAGTTCGCATAGGCAATGACCCCGCCCCAAAAGTAGGCAGAACTGCCGGGCACCTTCGTTAACCGTTCTCCCACTCCGCCACCGGTACAGGATTCTGCAACCGCAAGGGTTTCACCCCGCCCCAGGAGTAACTGCCCCACCACACTGGCCAGGGTTTCCTCGTCGGAGCCAAAGTATACGGGCCCCGCGATCGTTTTTAACTGCTCCGCAGTAGGTTCAATTAAAGCGATCGCTTCCGCCGTGGTCTGAGCCCGAGCGGTGACCCGGAGCCGCACCTCCCCTTGACTGGCATAGGGGGCCACCGTGGGATTGGTTTGCTCAAAAAAAGACGACACCTTTTCCGCCAGGGCCGCTTCACCAATGCCCCAAAAGCGCAGATTACGACTGAGCAAAACCCCCTGGCAAAATCCTTGTTGCTGAAAGTAGGGTACCGCCGTCTCCCGCCACATGCGGCGCATTTCCGAAGGCACGCCGGGAAACGTGAGGAGATGCAAGCCGGGTCGAGCTTGCCAAATTAAACCGGGAGCCGTTCCCGTGGGATTGGGTAAAATATCTGCCCCTTGGGGACTCAAGGCCTGTTTTAGGTTATTGGCGGTCAGAGTCCGTCCCCGCTGGGCATAGCGTTCCCGCAGCATCGTCACCACTTCCGATCGCTCAATTAAAGGAACATCAAAAAAGTCTGCAATGGTTTCCGTGGTTAAATCATCAGGGGTAGGGCCCAAACCACCGGTAAAAATCAATATTCTCGATCGGCCTAAGGTACTTGCATCGCAGGCATTGGCAATCACCCGCTGAATCCGTTGGGGATTATCTCCCACAACAATTTGATAGTGGTGATCAATGCCCAAAGCCGCCAGTTCCTGGGCAATAAACTGGGCATTACTGTTCAGAATTTCTCCGAGTAACAGCTCTGTGCCAATACAAATAATATCTGCAACCGCGTTTGCACTCATGGGATGTGTAGGTAACTATTGGGCATTGTACTCATTTCTGCCCCCATAGGCGAAAATAAAGCTGGCTAGGGGACATCCCTTCAGTTGTCCGTTCTTGATGTGTCGGAGTTCTCTGATGGCTTTCCGTATCCGTTCATTCCGTTTAATGCTGCCCTTCAATATCGTCTTTGGCGTTTTACTTGGTACTTTAGGGGGACAGGCAGCTCCGTTGCAAGCAGAGTCTGGGCGCTTAGACCTGGTTAATCCCCTGACTCAATCCGATCTAATTGCCCAAAATAGCGGAACGATCGGCGCAAATTGTTACTGGTCTACCCTACAAATGGGGGTTTATCAGGAACCCAACACCCAAAGCGTTGCCCTGGGTGTTTTACCCGCAGGGGCGATCGTTTTTATTGGCCCCGGTAGTGGCCAAGGCTGGGTTCGTCTCCAAGCTCCCGTGGTGGGTTGGATGGCAACGGCTGGTCTGCAGGCTAATCCCTTACAAGGTTGTAATGGTTTGGGATCGATCGTACCGGTGGGCGGTGCGGCCCCCTCCCCAACACCGGCAACACCCCCTGCAGTCAACAGTCCTGCCCCTAGCCAAGAACCGATTTTATGCACCGTTCTGCCCCCGAGCGGCTTGGCGGTGCGGAACCAACCCATTCTCCATCCCCGCACCCTCACCGCCATCTTAGAACCTGGCTTACATCGGTTCCAATTTACCGATCGTCAAGTGCGCCTAGAAAGTTTTAACCAAGTCCGGGATTGGTTCTATATCACCGCCCCCGTCAGCGGCTGGATTTCGCCCCGGGTCGTGGGTAACCCCACGGTGGATTTGAGGGGAGAAGGCTGTCTTTAAGCCCAAGAATAGATAAACCCTTTAGAATGGGCTACCAATTTAAGGCGGAAGAGTGCGGCGCGGCGCGCCGCACTCTTCCGTTGAATTTTTTAG
>JBEAPM010000295.1:0-3837 GCA_041164445.1 Cyanobacteriota bacterium | reverse complement strand
CCCCCCCCCCCCCACTCCTCCGCCTTAAGTTGGTAGCCCGGACATTGGAGTACCGACAATACCTTAACTTAAAATCAGCTTTGACCTGTCAGGCTTTGGAGGATTTGCCCCAGGGCTTGGTTTAAGGGTGCATAGCCTGCGGGGGTGAGGTGCAGTTCATCGGCTTGATAGGGGGCTAAGACCTTGCCCCGATCGTCTGATAAGAGGGTAAAGGCATCTAAAACCCATACCTTGGGCCCGGCTAAGGTGGCCAGATAGGCATTGAGGTCTTGCACCGCTAGGTCAATGTCTGGAGACCAGAGGGGACGACGGAGGAGGGTGATGTCTCCAGAGGGAAAAATAGTGGTGACGATCGCCACGGCCCCGAGGCTTTGGATCTCTTGGACAATGTGGTACAGGTTCCCTCGACAGCGGCGGATAATTTCTGCTTTGCGGTTGGGAAACAGGGCGATCGTTTTTAAGTCATTAATACCGACTTGAACGACCACCACATCCGGTTTTAAGGGGGGAAGCTGTAGGGGCAGCCGTTGCAGGGTTTGGCTTGAAGTTTGGGAAGAAATTCCGGCATTGATAAATTCATAGCCCTGGAGGTTGGGGGGAACCCAGGCCGCAGCCCGAGAATCGCCAAAGAAAACAACCCGAAGGGTTTTCTCCTCCGGTTGAGGGAGAGACATCGGGGGACGATCGTTTAATCCGAGGGGATCCAACCGGGTTTGATTCAGTTCACGGTAATATTGTCTAGCTCGATCATACAGCACCACATTTAGGACTATGGAACTGCTCAACAGCATCAGCCCTAAGACAACTCCCACCCACCAGCCCTGAGCACCAGGTTTTAATGTCATCTCCGCGCCGCCCTCAATTGTTCATGCTTGGATCCAATTTGCCGCCTCTGGAACGCTGGATTTTAACCACGATCGGTGTCTTAACGACGTTGATTATTCTCGTCTTGCTCTGGGGAGATCAAACGGTTCCCCGAGTCCGATCGTTTAACTGGGACAATCAAGTGGTGAGTAGCCAGGATCAGGCGTTGATCTTAACCTTTAATCGCCCCATGAATCGAGAGAGTGTCGAAGCCAATCTAGAAATTACTCCCCCTCTGACGGGGAAGTTTAGCTGGGCCGGACGGCGCATGGCCTATACCTTGGAGGATCCCATTCCCTATGGTCAAACCTTTACGGTGAAATTGGCGGAAGCCCAGGATCAATTTCAACAACGATCGATTCCGGCGGAGGAGCCCTTTCTCTCCCAATTTAAAAGCCGGGATCAAGCCTTTCTCTACCTGGGGGTAGGGGAAGAAGAAAATCGTCTCATTCTCTACAACTTAACCCGTCAGGAAAAGCAAGTGCTCACCCCCCCGGATTTAGTGGTGGTGGATTTTGAGCCCTATCCCGATAGCGATCGTATTCTCTTTTCGGCGGCGGATCGGGTGCAGTATGAGCAGGGAAATTTTGATTTGCAAATTTACAGCGTCACCACCGGGTTGTCTTACCGTAAGCCCTCGTCCCAGCCTCAAGGGAAAGCCGTCGGCGGTCAGGTTAAGCTCTTGGTGCCCAGCGATCGGTATCAAAACCTCAAGTTTGATCTCTCTCCCGATGGCAAGACGATCGTTGTCCAACGGGCCAATAAAGAAAATCCTGGGGTGGACTTTGGCCTCTGGATTTTGCGGGAAGGGAAGCCTTTGGAACCCTTAAAAACTGAGCCTGGTGGTGAATTTTTAATTACACCGGATAGTAAATCGATGATTATGGCCCAAGGGCAAGGTCTAGCGGTACTGCCCCTCGAATCTGGAGCCGATCCCTTAGATTTTCTGCCCCAGTTTGGCCGCGTGATGGGGCTTTCTCCCGATGGCCGACAGGCAGCGATGGTTCGCTTTAATTCTGACTATACCCGCTCCCTCTTTTTAGTGACCAATCAAGGGGATCCCACCGAATTATGGCGTACCAATGGCTCAATCCTCAAGGTGATGTTTTCCCCAAACCGTGAGATTTTATATTGTTTAGGATCCCAACTGTTACCCAGTGAAACTTACGAAGAAGAACCCTTCCTCTTAGCGATCGACTTAACCGCCATTCCCCCAACAACAGAATCAGCGGCAACAGAATCCACGACGGTAGAACCCACCGTAGAATCAGCAGAAACAGAAACGGAATCAGATCCTAATGGAGAAACGAATCCCCCTGAAACCGTTGAAAATACCCTCCCCCCAGAGGCCTTAACGCCCCTCTTAAAACTTCCCGTCCAACGCAATATTTCCATGAGTCTTTCCCCCGATGGTATTGCCTTATTGTTTGATCAGGTCAACGAGAATGACTCCACTGCCGCTTCTGCTCCGGGTATCGAAACCGCCCGTCTCTGGATTTTGCCCCTTTTACCCAATCAGGCAGAAGAGGAGAAGACTTCCCTGCCCAGCCCAGAAGTCCTACCCCTGGCCGGTTTACATCCCCAATGGCTGCCGTAGATCGCCTTGGACGGCATGGGCTTGGGCTAGTTTTTCATACTCCTCCGCATGGTGAATCAGCCCCTCCGCCTGCGCTGCCTCCACCGATCGCACCACCTTACCGGGAACCCCCATCACTAAGGAGCGTGGGGGGATCGACTTGGTGACCACCGCCCCGGCCCCGATAATACTGCCCTCCCCAATGCGTACCCCGTTGAGGACGATCGCTCCGATGCCAATTAAACAGCCCTGCTCGATGTAAGCGGAATGAATGACGGCACGATGGCCCACCGTCACATAGGCTTCTAAAATCAGAGGTTCCCCTGGATCACAATGGAGAACCGCCCCATCCTGAATATTGCTATGGGCTCCCACTTGGATGCGTTCCAGATCTCCCCGCAGCACCGCCCCGTACCAAATACTGGATCCTGGGCATAGCTCCACATGACCCAGCACCGTTGCGCCAGGAGCAACAAAGGCGGCAGCAGACAGATCGGGCTGGGGCCAGGGGCAGTCCGTGAGATTGCCGGAAATCGATACCATAATTAAAAACAGTCGGAAATAGATCGAAAAGCGCCATAGAGTGGGATAGGCTAGGTGAGGATACTCATCTTGGTTGCAATCCCTTCTATGCTTGATTTGGCTTTACAGTACCCGATCTTCGGGCCGGAAATCCATTGCCCCCATTGTCAACAAGTGATTCCTGCCCTCACCCTAACGGACACCTATCTTTGCAATTATCATGGGCCCTTTGAAGCCAATCCCCAGACTCAGGATTTAGTCCATCTCCATTCAGGACGCGCTTGGCGACGCTGGGACGGTAAATGGTATCACCAACATCGCCATCCCGATGGTTTGCGCTTTGAAATTCATGAAGCCCTAGATCAACTCTATACCGAGGGATACCGTGCCATCCAAATTGTGGTGGCCGATCGCTATCGATCGTTGCTGCTACCTTACTTTAAGCGCACTTTGGGAATCTCTCAGGAGGATGATAAGTCTCCCCCCCGTTTATATGGTTTGCCCGTCACCTTTAGCATGGAGGAAGATCCCCGCTGGAGCGTGATTAATTTTCGTCTGAAAACCACCCGCGAACCCTTAAAAACCCTAGCTTAAAACTATGTTGCGACGGGAAAGCGGCGCTAGACCCTCCTCAATATTTGGCATTTCCTGTATAACTTCACTGAAAACTTCACGGAATTTCCAGGGAATGGGAATCGGCCCCATGTTAAAATGCTCAACGGTGTTTTCTGGCCTCTTGCAGCAGCAAGCCGCTGAACATCCCTCGTCATTCCCAGCCATTTTTGGAGGATAGAACCCTGGTTACTCGCGTTATTCTGGTTCGCCACGGACAAAGTACCTACAACGCTCAAAGCCGTATTCAGGGGCGTTCTGAT
>JBEAPM010000294.1:0-4682 GCA_041164445.1 Cyanobacteriota bacterium | reverse complement strand
GCCTATGCAGATGATGAAACGATCAAACGCGCTGAACATAGTGGCTCCTATGGCTATATTCTCAAGCCATTTCGGGTTCCTGAACTTGATGCAGTGATTCGTGTTGCCTTACAAAAACATCATCACCAGTCAGAAATTATCGAATCCTTGAATGTGGCAGAGGAGTTAGGACAACAGCTTCAATCTGAACTCCAGAAAACCGCTAAACGGATCAAAGGACGTGTCACCTTAGAACCCGATTTGCAGGATGCGCTCGCCAATCGACAATTTGAACTTTATTATCAACCGATTATTGATCTCTCTACCCACACGATCGTCGGTGCAGAGGCCTTGCTCCGTTGGAAACATCCGATAAAAGGGCTGATCCCTCCGGCTATTTTTATTCCCATTGCGGAAAGGAGTAACCTTATTACCCCGATGGGCAACTGGGTTTTAGAAACTGCTTGTTTAGAAGCCGCGAAATGGCAAACTTTGTTTCCTACTCCCTTAAAAGTATCGGTCAACTTATCCCCTGCCCAACTCCATCAACCCGATCCTTGCCCTGAGTTAACAACAAACTCAACAAACGCTAATATCCCTAGAGAAGATCCTTTAATTTCCGTTATAGAGCAGGTTTTGACCTCCAGCAAACTGCCGCCCCATTTACTGATGCTGGAAATTACAGAAAACGCTTTAATTAAGAATAAGTTTTCCTTTATAGAAACGATTCATAAGCTGAAATCTCTAGGAGTTCAACTGGCCATAGATGACTTTGGTACTGGCTATTCATCCCTGAGCTATCTTCAGCAATTTCCTTTTAATGTCGTTAAACTCGATCGTAGTTTTGTTTCTAATTGCTTTAAAAACTCAACTCAAGGCTCTATTATTATTGCTATTATTCAACTAGCTAAAAGTTTGAATTTGAATACGGTTGCGGAAGGCATTGAAGCTGAAGAAGAAGCCCAGTTTTTGTTGCGAGAAGGTTGTAGCCTGGCCCAAGGCTATTTATACTCACCGCCACTGCCTGCACAGGATTTTCAACAGTTTTTAAAGCAGTTTAGGGCGTAATGAATTAGGACTCAGTGGTAAGGACTGGACTGCTGAAACCATTATGTGATATGGGCACATTACACAACCCATTTAAGATTGCTGTAGCTTGAGATGTTTCTGTAGGACGTGTCTGATATCTTGTAGTTTGAAGCCTTGTACTAACTTTTGGATGGAACGAATAAAACTTTGATATTCTGGGTGCTCATGGCTTAGGGTTGCGAGCATTTCCTTTAAGGCCGAAATATCTCCCAGCATTGCTTTATCTAATAAGTCTTCTAAGATCGCGGGAGGCGGTAATTGCTCCGATGTCTGTAAGGTTTCTGCAGAAGGCCGGTTCAGAGGTTTTGGATTAGCTTCAACAGTCTGGTAAATCCATTTTAATTGCAGTTGTTGAGCGATGACGCGATAGAGATCATCAACATCTACTGGCTTCGTTAAAAATGCATTGCCCCCCGTTGCTAAACTTTTTTGCTGATCTCGCTCAAAGACGCTAGCGGAAGAGACAACAATGGGAATATGGTGTGAAGATTCTGCGCGACGAATTTCCTGAATTAAAGTCCAACCATCCATCCCCGGCATTTTTAAGTCCGTAATAATCAGATCGGGTATATTTTCTTGAGTTTTTTTAAGACCTTCATTGCCATCAACTGCTTCCTGAAGATCAAATCCTAAGGGAGTCAATAAGCTAGTTAAAACAATACGGTTTTCCCAGCGATCGTCTATGACTAGAATTTTTTTACGATCGCCTTCGTAGCCAATAATTCTACCTAGGGCTGTTGTTGACCTAAAGTCTGCCCAGTTTTCTACTAAATCTAGGGTTAACATAAACTCAAAGGTACTCCCCATACCGGGTTCGCTCTGAACGTGAATGTGGCTATCCATCAGTTCAATAATGGTGCGAGTGATGGACAAGCCTAAACCGGTCCCTTCTTTGCGCCCCTGGGGATTACCGACCTGTTCAAAGGGATGGAAAATGCGATCCATTTCTTCTGGACTAATCCCCACGCCGGTATCTGTAATTTTAAAGTTGATCTGAACTTGTGGGATCCCATTTTGCATGGACTTGGAAATCGTTGAAACTGCGATCGTTACTTCCCCTTTCTCGGTAAACTTAATCGCATTACTTAAGAGGTTTAAGAGGACTTGACGTAAACGCTTTTCGTCTACGAGTACTCCTTCCGGGAGATTGGGTCCAACATGATACTGAAACACCAGACTTTTTTGTTCAGCTCGAATTCGGGCAATTTCTACAACCCCTTGAATGAGGGCTGGTAGATGGCAAGGGGTGGGAAAAAGTTCCAGTTTGCGGGCTTCGATCTTCGCTAAGTCGAGGACATCATTAATTAAGGTCAGCAAATGGGAGCCACTCTGGTAAATAACCTCTAGACCTTGCTGACGCTGATCTTCATTGGGTTGAGTTCGAGTTAAAATCTGGGCATATCCTAAAATGCCATTTAAGGGGGTTCTTAATTCATGGCTCATGCTCGCTAAAAATTCACTTTTGGCTTGGTTGGCGACATCCGCCGCTTCTTTTGCCTGTTCTAGGCGTAGAGTATAGGCGGTTTGTTCTTCGAGTAAGTTTTGAACCCGGCTAATCAATTGGTTTAAGGCATTAGCCAAGACCACCACTTCATCTGCTTGATCTTGAGATTGGATAACGGCCCGCAACTCAAAGTTGGAGTTTTGGGTAACAGTTTGAGCGACTTTAGTCACCCTTTGAATGGGTTGCGTAATGGCACGACTAATATAGAGGGCAACAATAATGGCGATCGCAACAGATAATCCTAAACTCCCCAGAATAATTTGAGTTCGCAATCTTTCAGCCTGAGCCAAGGCTAATTCAGTATCGGCTTCCCGTTGCACGGCGGCGGTGTAGAGTTCGGCCATGCGATCCGGTGCTTCGATAAAAGCGACAAATTCAGGACTTCGGACCAAATCAACGATCGCTTCTTGGGCTTGATCTGCCCCCGAAGGAGATGTTGTTAAGGGTTGTACGGTTTCAATAAAAGTGGTTGTTTTAGCCAGAAAGGCGGCAACGGTTGTTTCATAGGATTCTAGTAAGTCTTGCAACCCCGGTAAGGTGGCGGGTTGTCCAGTGTTATTCTGCTGTATTAAGAGCGCTTTAATGCTTTCGATGCGATCTAAAAGTTCTCCACTGGCTGCTTGAAAGCCCTCAGGATCCTGCACATAGGGAGCCAGTTGTTTGGCAGGGCGATTGTACAGTACATCGAGTTGCAAACGACTCAGCAGTTCACTTTCTCGGGCAGCAATTTGACGATCTCGCTGAGCCATTTGCTGATAATGATTTCCCAGGATTAACCCTAAGGCTGCTCCAGCGATCGCAACACTAATTGCACCGGCATAGCCATAAATGATTTTGTTACGAATAGACATTATTGTCCCTTAGTCGAGGTACCCTAAAGTTTAATAACTATCAACGAATAATAGCTTTTGAGAAGTATGACTGGCCACTGAAAGCGAAAAATTTAATGGAAGAGTGTGGCGCAGAACGTCGCACTCTTTCGCCTTAAGTTGGTCGCCCAAAGTACTCCTATCATAAGTCCTAGCGGTCAAAGAGTAGAGAATAATTGTTGTCATCTTGGGGTGGCGGTTCCTAGCAAAATCCTCTAAACGATCGTTCTCAATTTGACGACAATATCGTTCAGACGATACGTCCCTTCTTTCACCTGTTCAATACCAGCCGCTGTTTCTTGAGCAGATTGGTTCAGGCTACTGATAGCGGTCACGACTTGTTGAATAGCAGTGGCTTGTTGTTTAGCATTGAGAGAAATTTGCTGACTGTTCACCACCACATTATTAATGGCCTCGGTAACCCCCGTAAAAGCTTCTGCGGTTTCTTCAGCAATTTGTACCCCTTCTTGTACGGTTTTGGTTCCCGTATCCGTTGCCATTACCGTGGAATTAATGGCATTTTGAATATCACTCACGAGGGTATTAATTTTCTCTGCCGATTGCTTACTTTGATCTGCCAGCTTACGAATTTCTGCCGAAACGACGGTAAATCCCTTGCCATGTTCACCGGCTCTTACCGCTTCTACTGCCGCATTGAGGGCCAGCATATTCGTTTGATTTGCCAGATCACTTACTAAGCTAGAAATACTGCCAATTTGACTCGTTTGTTCACTTAACCGCAGAATTTGATCTGCGATCGCCGCCACTTTGTCCTGTAGAGTAGACATCCCCTGAATGGTTCGTTCAACGGCTTTTGTACCTTCTTCGGAAAGAACCAAAACATTTTGAGCACCGGAAGCCGAGGCTAAGGCCTGTTCCGCAGATTGACGAGAGGAAGCCCCCAACTCATCCATTGTGCTACTAATTTGACTCGCTACCGAAGCTTGGTTTCTAGCAGTTTGTTCCTGCTGGGCAATGGCACTAGCAATTTCACTAGAAGACTGGCCTATTTGATCCGTAACTCGGCTAATGGGTTGAACCACTTCTCGACTAATGAACAGTAACACAAATATGCCAACGGCGAGGGCGCTCCCGGTTCCCCCTACATTCGCTAAGGTTGTCCATCGAGATACATTGGTAGCTTCAAGATTACGTTTATCAAGCAATTGTTCTTCAATTTCAATCATGCCCGCAATAGTTGCACGAATACTATCCATTTGGCGTTTACCATTTCCCGTTGC
>JBEAPM010000293.1:0-4776 GCA_041164445.1 Cyanobacteriota bacterium | reverse complement strand
GCCTTACTTATTGAGAATCCCGTCTTGAGACTCAAAATATTTGAGAATCGCTGAAAAGCTTTCCTAGCGAGGGTTGTGAACATAAATACTCATTCTTGACTTAAGACATGCGGAATGTAGGTTACAAACCATTCCCAATCACAATAAAAGGGGCCCAGTAGTAGGGATGACTAAAGTTTACATTTTCTTGTTCGCTATCTAACGCGATCGGGGTCGGTCTATTGCCCCGAATCATTTGAATCTGAGCTTCCCGTAACGCTTCTGCCTTCGTCATGTCATTTCTACTCGTGAGGACACGATAAAAATTGGTCATCAAGCGTTGAGTCCCCCCATCATCCACCGCCCAGAGGGAAGCGATCGCTGCCCGGGCTCCTGTGCGCTGAATTTGGTAGCCTAACCCCAAAATTTCCTGACCATTGCCCAGCTTTCCCCCCAGGGCAGTTTGACAAGCACTTAACACCACTAAATCCACGTTGGGCAACGACCAATTTTCCAGATCCCGTAACGTCACAATTTCTCCATTGCCAAACACAATAAAGGAATCTTGAGGTGTGTCGCTGACAAAGGTGGCATGGGTGGCAAAATGGACGATCGTAAAATCATCCAGTTGGGGCACCAAGCGGGCGGGGGCAAAGTCCTGATTACGCACCAGTTGAGTTTGGGGAATGATCTCCGCCAAGGACTGTAACTCTAGCTCCGCGTAGGGCAATCCGGAAAAGGTAAATTCTTGCTGACGGGTTCGTACCCGATACTCGCCATCGGTATACCCTGCCGCTAACAACCGCACATTGGTTTGGGGAGCCCGGTTCAAATCCGTCAGGGATTGGGCGGTAATGTAATTAATGCGATAGCGCTCCGTGAGCCACTGCTCACCGTCGTACAGCGCCGCTAAGGGAACATAGCGCAACCACCCATCCGGGGCGTAAATTAAGGTTTGGGTATCCGCTTGAGCTAACTCGGGCTCCAAGGGTTTAATCAACCATTCATATAACTGGGCCGCAAAGGGACGGGGATCCCGTTGGTTGGGATCCACTAAGGTTTGACGGAACTGGCGTAGGACAGACTGAAATTGGGTTTTGCTGACGGGGACACTCCGATGAATGGGCGGTGATTCAGCGGTGGTCAGAACCAGTTCAATGCGATCGTCCAAAATCAAGGGATACAAAATGGCCGCTCGATCCAGCCGTTTCAGGTTATCGCGCAAACTATTGAGGGCTTCTGGGTTTAAGGTGGCACTGCGGGCACTCTGATTTAAATCTTCTAACAATGTCCTGACTTCACCACTGCGAATGAACGTGGTGAACTGCTGATTGAGGCGTTGCTCTTGAGTCACCAAGTCTGCTAGACGATCGCTTTGGGCCGGGCTACGGTTCGCCGGTGGGATCGCTCTTAAAGCTAATAGTTCTTGACCATCGGCGATCGCTTGGGTCGTTAATCGATCGTATTCCGCCCCAAGGATTATCTCTGCATCCCAAATTTCAATGCCTGAGTCCGGAGAAGGGGGTCTTGGATCCGTCGCCGGGGTTGCCCGCGCAAAGCGCGTCGAAGCGGTATCGCTATTCTCATTCCCCTCCCCTGGCTCTGTCTCCGTGCGATGACCAAAGCGATCGGCAAAACGGGAATTGCCAGAGCCGGTAGTTCCAGTCCCAGTTGGAGGAGTTCCCGTGGCAACAGCAGATCCAGAGGAGGCTTGGCCAAAACGATCGGCAAACCGAGAATTGCCCGATGTTGTGCCCTGGGGGGGAACTTCCACATTGTCTAAAAACTCATCAAGTTCCTGCACCTTCAGTAAATCCAACACCTGTTGAGCCTCCCAAACCCGATCCTGGGACAGCAAGAGGGCCGCTAAAGGACGGTAAATATCCTCCGAAAAAGTTTGTACCAAAGATTCCTGCAACGCCACCGGCTCTAGAGATAAGCGCTCTTGCAACGCCTCAACCCGCCGCAGATCCGCCCGCACATCCTCCACTAAATTCAACGCTCGCTTATAGAAAACGATCGCTAAATCCACCTGGCCCTCCTGCGCCAACTTTTTAGCCAAGCGCCCCAGGGTATAGGCCTCAAGGCGACGATAATTTTGCTGCCGATACTCCGCAGCCTGACGGGACAACTCATCCACGCTTTGGGACAGTTCAGGGATAGCCTGGGCAAGGAAAATGGTAGAATGCCCCGCAGGCACACTAACCAAACTCGTTCCCAGCATGACACTCAAGCTCAAAAGCAATCGTTGAAGAGACATCATCTTTAGGATCTTTAAGAGTAAGTAAATTGTTGTAAACTGAAAAAGTTAGGATTGATACCAAAAAAACTGTTTTCAAGGTATTTACCGATCGTACTTTACTTGCTTTGTACCATTGTTTCAGACCTTTCCCAGTATGCACCAACTGAATAAACCCGCCGTGATGATCATTGGTGGAGCGGAAGATAAAATTCACGGGCGAGAAATCCTGAGAACCTTCTTTGAACGGTCTGGAGGCTCAGAAGCGAGTATTGTCATCTTGCCCTGTGCGTCTCGGGAACCGGGCATTACCGGAGAACGCTACGTCACCATTTTTCAGGATATGGGCGCACCGAACGTTCAAGTCGCCGATATTCAACAGCGAGAACAAAGCGAAGATCCCCTCTGGCATCGCCTCATCGAAAGCTGTACCGGGGTCTTTATGACCGGTGGAGATCAGTTACGACTCTGTAGCATTTTGGCCGATACCGCCTTAATGAATACCATCCGCACCCGGGCCCAACTGGGCCAAATTACCCTAGGGGGCACCAGTGCCGGAGCTGCGGTGATGGGACACCACATGATTGCCGGGGGAGGCAGCGGTGAATCCCCTAACCGTTCCTTAGTGGATATGGCTACCGGTCTCGGTATTATCCCAGAGTTATTAGTAGATCAGCACTTTCACAATCGCAACCGCATGGCCCGGCTGATTAGTGCCGTTTCTATGCATCCCGATCGCTTAGGCATGGGAGTCGATGAAGATACCTGTGCTCTGATTGAAACCAGTGGCATCTTAGAGGCTCTCGGCCGAGGCCTGATCACCCTGATTGATCCCGGGGAAATGTCCTACACCAATGAACCCCAAGTCCAATCTGATGACCCCATTAGCTTGCACGGCGTTCGAGTCTACTTATTGGCCCACGGCGATCGGTTTGACCTCCGCAAGCGACAGATGTTACCGACATAATTTTGCACGTCACCGGAGCCATCATCGCGTTACGACAATAAAAAAGCCGGGGATTCTGAGATTTTCCCGGCTTTTGAGGTCTATGAGGTTTCAGTTTAACAACCCTCTGGCCCACAGAAACTTCTGCCATACAGAACTTCCGCTTCACAAATATAGGCAATGCCCGCATAATCGGTGAAAAAAGTATGGGCGACCTTATCTGCAATGGCCTCGGCCATCTCCCGATTTTCGGTGAGGATCTCAAACTTCACATTGGAATCGGTGTCCGCAGTACTGGGTTTACCCGTAGAGCGCACATTGCGACTCCCCTTACCGCCAGTCTCCATGGCCGTATAACCGGTCGCCCCGGCTTCATCAATGATCTTAACGATCTTTTTCATCAGAATCTTTTCTGTGACAATGACGAGCTTGTTGGCTTTCTTAGACATATTGGCACCTTCCTTAACGATGTAAATTGTCGATGTAGGTAGATTATTGATTAAGCTGAGGGGTCTGCTGGGCGCACCAACAAACCACCCCTGCTCTGGATTAAAACCTGGAATTAGATTCCGCCGATCGCTTGGGCCAGACCGATAAAGAACGGGATACACACGCCGATCGCTATGGGGGTACCAATCGCGGTGGAAGCACCGATATAGGCGGAGGGATTAGCGGAGGGAATACCTGCCCGCAGGGTGGGCGGTCCAGAGATGTCTGAACTCGAGGAAGCGATCACCGCTAGGATCACAACCCCCCCCATACTAAAGTTCATGGTAACATGGGCAATCATACCCAGACCAAAGGCAAGCAACCCATGGAGAAAGGGGGCTATCACGCTATAAACAACGTACCACTGGGCCACTTTACGCAGTTCACCCAATCGTGACCAAGCCTCCATCCCCATCACCAGCATCAAAATCGAAAGCAAGCCCCGAAAAGCAGGATCGTAGAAGCCTTTATAGACACTCTCTGGCTGGGCAAAAATACCCAGAGCTAGCCCTAACAACATGGCGGATAGGGCTGGCCCCCGCAAGCTTTCCTCAATAATCGGCCAGATCTGAACGCGATTAGGACGCGGACCTTCATCTCCCGTAGGATCAAGGGCAGCAGCGCGTTTCTGCCTCTTATTCAGATAAATATTCGCCACCACGATCGCCGTTACTAGGGCTGGGATATCCATAAAGGGATAGAGAGCCCCCGCCCAGGCTTCGTATGTAATTTTTTGTTCTTCCAGGACGGTCAGCCCGGCAGCCATGGTCGAACCACTCACCGCACCAAACAAACCACCGGTAGCGATCGCATCCACGACTTTTACCTTGGGCAGATTGGCCAAGGTAAAACGAGCAATGAAGACGATCGCAATGCCGGATATGGCAGCAAACAATACGGGCAACACCATTTCGGTCAAATTGGAATTACGGATGGCAATTCCGCCGGTCAAACCGATTTTGGTGAGCAACATAAAGACGATAATCGTACAAATCGACTCTGGGATCACCAATTCGCTACCGAGAGCAGCAATGATCATCCCACCAATTAAAAAGCTAAGGGTTGGGGACTGTAACTGGGCAATGAAGTCCTTCATGAACAAGGATATGAATTCCACTGATAC
>JBEAPM010000292.1:0-4994 GCA_041164445.1 Cyanobacteriota bacterium | reverse complement strand
TGACTTCGGCGGATTTGAGGTACACACTTGCCATTTGCCAGAGTTCTTGGGCATAACGCCTCTCCCCATCGGTAAACCATCGAGTGTACTGACTTGGCTCTGCCCATGCCCATGCAGTTTGGGTGGCTTCCGTGTGGACATTCCATGCTTTTCTCCTTGACTCTGCCTCTTCATTTTACCTCTCACCCCTTAACTAACCAGTGCCGGGGAGCGATCGTCAGTTGACCTGAGAATGGAAACCCAACTCAGGTTTGCTGTTTCCCTGGCCTTGCTTTACTGCTCAGGTACAAGAGGGATCATTCAAGTCGTAATACTGTACTCTTTAGCGATCGTCTCAACGATCGGGATGCACCGCTCACAGAGGTCAGGATGATTAGTAAACTGCCCAACATAAATGGAGTAGTTCCAACACCGATCGCATTTGCACCCTTCGGCTTTGACCATGCCTACTCCGACCTCTTCCGTGACCAGCTTATGGGTTAAGGGCTCTAAGGGCTCCTTAGAGTCAATTAACTCCACTTGGGAAGCGAGGAACAAGTAGCGCAGTTCATCCACTGCATTACTCTCAAGGTGGGGCACCGTGGGAGCAGGGGAAGCGATCGGTGAGTCTTCTCGCACGGTGGTCGGCGGCTCTGCTGGCTCCGGACAATAATTGAGCAAGGTATCCGCAATCCCTTCACCGAAAATATTGCTCTTTAGGGTTTCCCACTGCTGCAAGACCTCTTGCCGTTGGCCGGCCCAGATCAGTTTACGGGCCACAAACCAGCCCGAATACCCCAGCCCCACTACTTGCAATACTTCGGGCAGGAAGGGGAAGGTTTTTACTGCGGTCAGTAAAGCGATCGCTACATTCACCAGCACTAAAGCCCCTAGGAGTAGCGCTACAAGGGAGAAGAGTTGACGGTTCTCACTGGCCCAGACCAACAGTTCCTTCAAGGTTTTCTGCAAGTTCTCTAACTTGAACAGGGTGGGAGCTTCTTCTTCCTCTGGAGTAATCACTTCCGCTTCCACGGCAACAGCTTCTTCCGTATCGGTGTCTTCCTCTTCATGCAGAGGAGTTGTCCCCCCAGAGACCGCAGGATCCAGTCTCGGCTCAGGGTTTAAGGTCTGTAAGGCTTGTCGCAGGGTTGGATCCGCCACGTAGAGAAGTACCTTGGCTTCTAGGGAAGCCCCGATCGTTTTGTCATTGCGGGCCTGCTCCAGCACTTTATTGACTTCGGTGCGGACTTTGCGAATGTGTTGCCACTTCCGAGCCAGTTCCGGTTGTTGCCACTGGGTTTCCCACTGCACCCATCCCGCTTCAAAGACGGACGCTTGTTTTGCCCCGCCGCACTGCAAGACGGAGTAGGGCAGGTTCTGCCAAATATCTTCCGCCGTATGACAGAGAACGGGAGCGATCGCTTTGGCCAGGTTTTCAATGGCGACCGCCAGGACGGTTTGACAACTGCGCCGCCGGAAGTCATCCGGGGCACTGATGTAGAGGCGATCTTTGGCAATATCGAGGTAGAAGTTCGATAAATCTACGACGCAGAAGTTCTGCACCGTTTGGAAAAAGCGATAGAACTGGAAGCTCTCAAAGGCATCGGTCACTTCCGCAAACACTTCCGTAATCCGGTGCAGTAAGTAGCGATCGAGTTCCGGCAGTTGCGCGTAGGGAACGGCATCTGTGGTGGGGTTGAAGTCGTGCAGGTTCCCCAATAAGTAACGGGCCGTGTTGCGAATTTTGCGGTAAACATCGGCTAACTGCTTCAAAATTGTATTGCCAATGGGCACATCACTGGAGTAGTCCACGGAAGACACCCAGAGGCGCAGAATGTCCGCCCCGTAGGGGGGATCTTTTTTCTGGTCTTTGCCCCCATTGATAATCACTAGGGGATCCACCACATTACCCAGGGACTTACTCATTTTGTGCCCCTTTTCATCTAGGGCAAAGCCGTGGGTGAGGACTCGCTTGTAGGGCGCATGACCATTCACGGCTACGCTGGTGAGGAGACTGGATTGGAACCAGCCCCGGTGCTGATCAGAGCCTTCTAGGTACAGGTCTACCGGATATTTTAGTCCCCGTTGTTGCACCACTGCGGCCCAGGAGGAACCAGAGTCAAACCAGACATCCATGGTGTCTGCCCCCTTACGGTACTGCGCTGCCACTGCACGGTAGGACTCCGGCAGTAACTCCGCTTCCGTTAACTGCCACCAGGCATCGGTTCCCCGTGCCGCCACGATCGCTTGGATGTGGTTTAAGGTCTCTTCATTAATCAACACTTCCCCCGTTTCCCGATGGTAAAACACCGGAATGGGCACCCCCCAACTGCGTTGCCGGGAAATACACCAGTCCGATCGCTCTCCCACCATCGACGTAATACGGTTTTGTCCTTGAGCCGGAATCCACTCCACCGACTCGATCGCCTTGAGGGCTGCTTCCCGGAATCCTTCCACCGAGGCAAACCACTGCTCCGTGGCCCTGAAAATGGTTGGTTTCTTGGTTCGCCAGTCGTAGGGATAGCGGTGCTCGTAGGGATGACGCAAGATTAGACTACCGGCTTCTTCGAGGGCGATCGTTACCGCTTCATTGGCATCCTTCAGCACATTTAAACCGGCGAAGGGGCCCGCTTCCGCAGTGAAGTTGCCCAACTCATCCACGGGACAAATCACGGGCAAGCCATACTTCTGCCCCGCAATAAAGTCTTCCTGACCATGGCCCGGTGCTGTGTGGACTAAGCCCGTCCCGGACTCTGTTGTGATGTAGTCTCCCCCCAGAATGACGGGACTTTGCCGATCGTAGAGGGGATGGCGATAGGTTGTTCCTTCCAGGGCCGATCCCATGACCCGGGCCACCACTTGCAAGGGGGTTTTCCACAGATCGGCCAAGGATTCCACTAAATCCGCCGCCACCACTAGATAGCGTGGAGGTTGGGTCTTGGCCTCAGGGCTAAGGTTATCTCGCCCCGTATCCACGATCGCATAGGTGAGGCGACCATTCACCGCCACCGCCAAGTTACCCGGAATCGTCCAAGGGGTAGTTGTCCAGATTGCCAGCCCCAGATCGGGAACATACTCCTGCAGCATCATGCGGAGGCTAGCCGCGAGTTCCGTGACCCGAAAGGCACCATAGAGGCTCGGCGAAACGTGGCCATCGGGATATTCCAACTCCGCTTCCGCCAGGGCTGTGCGGGAACTTGGACTCCAATGCACCGGCTTCAAGCCTCGATAGATATAGCCCTTGAGGAACATCTGGCCAAACACACCCAACTGTGCCGCCTCATACTCCGGTTTCAAGGTCAGGTAGGGCGATTGCCAATCCCCCCAGATGCCAAAGCGCTTAAAGCCCGCTAACTGGCTCTCCACTTGGCCCATCGCCCAGGTTTGCGCCCGTTCCCGCAGGGTGATGGGGGTCAGTTCCGATCGCTCGGCCCGGGAGAGGGACTGCAACACCTTTAGCTCAATGGGTAGCCCATGACAGTCCCAACCGGGGATATAGCGCACCTTGTGCCCCCGCAACAGTTGGTAGCGGTTAATAATATCCTTTAGCACCTTATTCAGGGCATGACCCATGTGCAGATCACCATTGGAATAGGGAGGGCCATCGTGAATAATGAAGTGATCTTTAGGGTTTTCCGTGGCTAAACGATCGTAAATGCGCTGCTCCTGCCAAAACTCTTGAATTTCCGGCTCCCGCTGCACTGCGTTGGCTCGCATACTGAAATCCGTCTTTAGCAGATTAATAGTGTCTTTATAGCGCCCACTATCTGTTTTGCTCATGTCTGCCTTGCTCACGATCGTTTCCTGGGTTGGCTAAAGGGTATCCCCTAGTTTACAAGACAACCTGACCCGCCGCATCAGAGGTAAGGGGAGCTTAACGTCTCTGTGTTGTCCCCCTCTGTATCGTCCCCCTCTGTGTCGCCCCCTCTGCTGCTGACCCTACTGACAATGGCGTAACGCTTCTAAGTCTGCTGAGACGATCGCCTCCAAATTGCGCGTAATCTTATCAATTTCCCAGTCCCACCAAGCAATTTCCAGTAATGCACGGATGACCTCATCCTCAAACCGCTGACGAATCCGCCGAGCGGGATTGCCACCAAAAATAGTATAGGGCGGGACATCACTAACCACGACTGATTTTGCCGCAACGATCGCTCCGTCTCCCACCTGTACCCCAGGCATAATCACAGTTTCATAGCCAATCCAGACATCATTGCCAATCACCGTATTCCCTTTGTAGGGCAAGGCTTCCGGTGGCGGCTCAACCATTTCCCAACCGTTCCCAAAAATCTGAAAGGGATAGGTCGAAAACCCATCGAGTTGGTGATTGGCACCATTCATAATGAACTTTACGCCTCGCGCTAAAGCACAAAACTTACCAATGATGAGTTGATCCCCCACAAAGGGAAAGTGGTACAAGACGTTACGCTCAAAATCCTCTGAATCTTCGGGATCATCGTAATAGGTATAATCGCCAATAATGATATTGGGATTGGACACCGTATTTTGAATGAAACAGATTTGAGGAAACCCCTTCATGGGATGCTTATCTTTCGGATCGGCTCCATACATGAGTTCTTCTCCCGTTAAAATTAGCGGATAACTTTGGATAAGGATTGGACGATACGATAGCCCAGTTTCATAGATTCTGTCTATGAATTAAAAATTCTATAGCTATCAGGAAATATTCGGATTTGCTTAGCTTCAAATGTAGTGTGATAACATATTACGACCATCTCAATAGCGAATCATATTTTCCCCTCCCGGAACACCGTGATCGCCTCGTTAAAGTCCTATTAGCCCTTAGAAAAGGAAGGTGGATAAAATGGAAAATAAAACTATACCTATTGCGGCAGATTTTTTTTGTGATGGACATTACTATCTTTTAACCTCTTCGAGTTTAGGAGGAAGCAGTTTGACCTCGGCAGAAATTGCTACAGTTGTTGGATCAGGCGATAGTGAAGGAATACAAAACTTACTAAATTCAGGAATTGCGATCCCTCTATTTTTTGAAG
>JBEAPM010000291.1:0-3588 GCA_041164445.1 Cyanobacteriota bacterium | reverse complement strand
TAGTGGTGGTGGTCAGAGTATCAACATCGCCATCGCCATCAACATCACCGATTAGGGTAACAGTTGCACCGGCAATTCCTTCTTCTCCCGCATCTTGAATGCCATTCGCATTGCGATCGTGGAAGACTGTATCGCCCAAGGATGCTGACTTGCCAAGGTATTCAATCCGTTTCTTAACCTTCTCCAACTCTATACATTGCTCAATAATGGCAATTAACTCTCCACCCTCGACCAGACGTATTTCTATGTAACCACTGTTATTACCTGTGGAGATCATGGTTAGTGCATAGTCGTTGGCAGTACCATGAAGTCTTAATGTATCTTGATTTGTATCGAAGCGTTGAATTAAGGCGTAATCGCTATCGCCCTCACTGGCATAATAGGCTTGGCTGGTATCCCCTAGGATAAATATATCTCCATCTTGCCCACCATTGAGAACATCAACTTCACCTCTACCCGCAGCCGTACTATCAGTTCCGTTTAAGAGGTCTCCGCCAGGGTTACCGAAAAGAAAGTCATTTCCTGATCCGCCTTCAAGAGTGTCGCTGCCACTGTCACCCTGCAAAGTATCATTGCCCGCACCCCCCAGAATGAGGTCACCTGTGTCGCTGTCTGGAGATCCAGTTCCCCCCTTGAGAACATCATCACCGTTGCCACCCACAAGGGTATCGCTGCCTAAGCCGCCAGTCAGAGTGTCATTACCATCACTACCGATGAGAATATCATCACCAGGGGTGCCCAAAATATTTTCGCCAAGAAGGCCGCCAGAAGTGTTATTACTATAAGGTTGTGTAGTCATCTATGGTAGTCATCCCTTGAGATACTTGTGATTTAGGTTGGCAATCTTCTAGAGAAGTATCTCCGTGTTTTTTCTGAAAAGCTAGCCGAAAAAGACTACTTCATCAAATCTTTAAAGAAGAGGCTCCCTTTTTTACGGGTTGAACAGCCCAACTTCATCAAATCTTTAAAGAACGTCTTCGTAATGTTCGGAGTATAAAAAAAAGATATGTCTTCCGGGAGAAATAAGAGTTTTCACTTATGCCGTAGTTTTAGGGATTCACGATCGCTCCGCCTTGTTCAGATCCAGAACGGCTCAACCAACCGTGAGAGCGGGAAGCGCGGGTTTTCCTTTAAGGGGCAGCCTAAGTCCGGTACAATTAATGGGCATTTTTCAGGAGGGGTTCATGCGGCTGTCTCAAATGCTTCTGGTTACATTGCGGGAAGATCCAGCGGAAGCGGAAATTCCTAGCCACAAGTTATTGCTTCGGGCAGGGTATATTCGGCGCATTGCCAGCGGGATTTATGCCTATTTGCCTTTGATGTGGCGGGTTCTGCGCAAGGTGTCCCAGATTGTACGGGAAGAAATGGATGCCACCGGAGCCCAGGAGTGCTTATTGCCGCAGTTGCAACCGTCGGAGCTTTGGCAGGAATCGGGACGGTGGGACACCTATACGAAGGCGGAGGGGATTATGTTTACCCTGACGGATCGGCAGCAGCGCAATCTGGGTTTGGGCCCCACCCACGAGGAGGTTATTACTGCGGTGGCACGGGATATGATTCGCTCCTATCGTCAGTTGCCGGTGAATTTATATCAAATTCAAACGAAATTTCGGGATGAAATTCGGCCCCGTTTTGGGTTGATGCGGGGGCGGGAGTTCATTATGAAGGATGCCTACTCGTTTCATAGCAGTGAGGAGAGTTTGCGAGAAACCTATGGAGCTATGGATCAGGCCTATCGCAATATGTTCCGTCGCTGTGGGCTTAAGTTTCAAGCGGTGCAAGCGGATTCTGGGGCGATCGGGGGGTCAGCGTCTCAAGAGTTTATGATCTTGGCGGATGCGGGGGAGGATGAGATTTTATATACCGAGGACGATCGCTATGCGGCGAATGTCGAAAAGGCTGTGTCTTTGCCAGCGGAGGCTATTCCTTCTCCCTTTGCGAACTTTGCAAAACGGGAAACTCCGGGGACTGCAACGATCGCTAGCCTTTGTGAATTCCTCCAGTGCTCCCCAACGCAGATCGTCAAAAATGTGCTGTATCAAGCTGTATACGATACGGGGATGACGGTGTTGGTCTTGGTGAACATCCGGGGTGATCAGGATGTCAATGAGGTGAAGCTTACGAATGAACTGACCCGCCAAGCCCATCGCTATGGTGCCAAAACCCTGCTGGCTTTGACGGTGCCGGATGCCGAGGCGCAGGCAAAGTGGGCGGCAAAACCCCTCCCCCTCGGTTATATTGCTCCCGATTTAGGGGATGACTATATTGTTGCTTCCAGTCAGGTTGCGCCCCAGTTTTTACGCTTAGTGGATCCGACTGCCGCAGAGCTGGTTAATTTTGTAACTGGTGCTAACGAGTCGGGGTATCACGTTGTGGGAGCCAATTGGGGATCTCAATTTACCCTGCCCAGTGATTCCGTGGATCTACGGACTGCCCAGGCGGGCGATCGTTCCATCCATGATCCCACCCAGGTATTGAAAAGCACCCGAGGGATTGAGGCGGGGCATATTTTCCAATTGGGACTGAAGTATTCCCAGGCAATGGGAGCGACCTACACCAGTGAGGAAGGGGAAGATTTACCCTGTTGGATGGGTTGTTATGGGGTGGGGGTGTCCCGTGTAGCTCAGGCTGCGGTGGAGCAATCCTACGACAAGGATGGCATTATCTGGCCCGTGGCTATCGCTCCCTACCATGCGATCGTGGTGATTCCCAATATTACGGATGAAAACCAAGTCAAAGCAGCAGAACAACTGTATCGAGACTTAAATGCAGCCGGTATTGAAACCCTCTTAGACGATCGGGATGAACGGGCGGGGGTTAAGTTCAAAGATGCGGATCTACTGGGCATTCCCTACCGGATTGTAACGGGACGATCCCTCAAGGAGGGCAAAGTGGAAGTGGTACAGCGAGCTACAAAACACTCGGAGGATCTTGATCTAAATGTAGTGGTCGAAACGATCGGACATTGGATCGTCTCGCAAAGTTAAGTCAAATTCTGGCTAGAGATTGATGGGCGGCGAAGCCGCCTGTCACACTTTCAGGCTGTCCGCTTAAAGCGGAAAAAATTCGGCTGCACTCTCTCGCCTTAAGTGGGTATCCAAATTTCAGTGCGTTCCGGTTTAAAGTGGAATCGGAGAATCTAGGTATAGAGATTGATCTTCAATTTCACAATTAAAGTTATATTGCTCTAGTTCTTTGATAATAAGATTGTGAATAGATTCGATCGTTTGTCGATGCAGAAGCATTCCGTACTTATCGGGAACTAACATAAATAAGCTAACTTGAAAACAGGTACCGGATTGGAATTCATTCTCTTTAGACAATGAAACTTCAACAAAGGTACTGCCTGGATCTACGCCAAAGTTTTCATGGGTAATAGATTGAATAATTTGTTGAACGAGGGCTTGTTCGCTGGCTAGAAGTTGATTCTCAAAATTGAGATGAAACAACACCATTTCTTTAGTCCCTTTAGAGATATTTTCAATATCTTTTGAAGCCATTAAGGAGTTGGGAGCAATCACTAAGGTATTCGTGGCAACTACTCTCAGCTTGGTCGATCGTATGCCGATGGACTCAACCCGTGCGTAT
>JBEAPM010000290.1:0-5058 GCA_041164445.1 Cyanobacteriota bacterium | reverse complement strand
ACGCTGGCTAATCGTACCGTTTATAGCAAAAAGGCAGATTACTAGGACTAACTAGGATTTGATGTTGAACGATGATGCTCCTTTAGGGCAATGCTCCTGGAGGGGTGCTGGCCTTCACTGGAGACTAACAAACGAAATTGTAATGAATACACGTTTAGACCCTAAAATTGTTGCCCAAGTTCGTAGCCTCTTGAGTCAAGGCTACCGCATTGGAACTGAGCACGCCGACCTGCGCCGTTTTAAAACCAGTTCTTGGCAAAGTTGTGCCCCTATTGAATCGAGCAACGATGGCCAAGTGCTATCCGCCTTAGAAGGATGTTTGCGGGATCATGCGGGAGAATATGTACGCCTCCTGGGGATTGATACCCAAAATCGATCGCGGGTGCTAGAAACCCTGATTCAGCGCCCCGATGGGAGCACCCCAGATTTATCCGGTACCGTGGCCATCAAGTCTTCTAATGGTCGTGCCAGTAGCTATGCCACGGTGGACAGTAACGGTGGCAGCAGCTTGGCGGATCAGGTGCGTGCCCTCCTGAGTCAAGGCTGTCAAATTGCCTTAGAGTATGCCGATCAACGCCGCTTTAAGACCAGTTCCTGGCAGAGCGCCGGCTTAGTGGAAGCCACACACTTCAAACAGGTGATGCTTTCTATAGAGTCTACGCTGCAGGAACACGAAGGCAAATATGTTCGTTTATTGGGCGTTGACCCCCTAGCGAAACGTCGTGTTGTGGAACTGATCATCCAACGAGCTGATGGAAAACCCGTTAACCTGGGGAGTACCGTAACGGCCAGTGTTAGCACGGCTTCGGTTGGTAGTACCGCTAACTATGGGGTTTCTGCTGGTGGTTCTGGCTTAACGGGAGAAATTTTGGCCCAAATTAGAGGGCTGCTCTCCCAAGGGTTCCGGGTGGCGGCAGAATCCGCCGATGTCCGTCGCTTCCGCACCGGATCCTGGCAGACCTGTCCTCCCATTGAGTCCAGTAATGAACATCAAGTTGTGGCGGCCCTCGCCAAACTGCTCAGCGATTATGAAGGTCAGTATGTGCGCTTGTTGGGCATTGACCCCAAAGCACGGCGACGGGTCTTAGAGGTGATTGTGCAGCGTCCTTAGGGCAGTTGTGAGTTTTTAGTTTTGAGTGTTGAGTTGGTTTTCGCCAGAAGCGCCCGTATTCAAAGCTCGCAACTCAGGCTTTCCACTTAAAGCGAAAAAATTTAATGGACGAGTGCGGCGCCACGCGTCGCACTCTTCCGCCTTAAGTTGCTAGCCACAACTCAAAACTCAACATTGAGAACTTTTATCTTTGGCTGACCATGCACCTTCCTCCGTTATCATCCCCAGTTATATCGGGCTACTACAGCAGTGGTGATGTCAGTATTGCTGGGGATGTGGTGATGGGTTCTGGGGTAATTTTACAGGCCAATCCAGGGTACTGTATTCGGATTAATGATGGAGTTTGCCTGGGTTTGGGGGTTATTCTCCATGCCAGTGAGGGCAATATTATTGTCTCTCCAGGGGCAATTTTGGGGGCAGGAGTGCTCGTTGTGGGCTGGGCAGAAATTGGATCGCGGGCTTGTATTGGCTCTGCTGCTACCCTATTCAAGACGACGATCGCTTCAGGTCAGATGGTGGCACCGGGCTCTCTACTCGGGCAACGGGGCCGACAGTCTGAAGCCGAGGGGCGGCACGATCGCCCTGAGGATCATCCTCAGACGGTGCCCGGTAGTTTTTCCTTAGGACATCCTCCCCAGAGCGCAGATCCAGAACCGCGAGATTCTTCCACTGACGTAGCCTCGGAGTCGCAAGAGAGCAGCCAGCACACTGCTCAACAGCCTCCGGATTCCCAGACAGCAGACAATCCACAGAAACCCCCTGCCCGGGAAAAAAATACGGTGGTATATGGGAAAGATTATTTTTTACAAATGCGCTTTGCCATGTTTCCCTCCCAGTCTTAAGCTAGAGCAGCAAAGTTTCAGAAAAAATGATTACACTTTATACACTTAAGGTCTTCTCCAGAACCCGTTCCTTCATCTCTCCCCCGCTGCTATGGAATTTGTCTCCACAAATAATGGAGCCCTCGGCTTAATTTGTACTCGAAGTTTTCCGGCGATCGTGGGCACCTCAGATATGATGCTCAAGTCTTCGGGGGTAACTTTGGTTGGGTATGAGAAAACAGGGAGTGGGTATTGCACCGCAGTCATTCGAGGCAATTATGCGGATGTGCGCCTAGCCATTCAAGCGGGACAACGGACTGCAGAACAGTTTGGACAATTTATTTCCAGCGTAATGTTGCCCCGTCCCCTCCCCAATTTAGAAGTAGTCTTGCCCATTAGTGCGCGGTTTGCCGCATTGGCCAAAAACCAAGGCAATTACCCCATGAAAGGCGCGATCGGCTTAGTGGAAACCCGAGGATTTCCTGCGATGGTGGGGGCTGCGGATGCCATGATGAAATCCGCCAATGTGGAACTGCTGACCTACGAGAAAACCGGAGATGGGCTGTGTACCGCGATCGTTGAAGGACGCATTGCCGATGTCACTATGGCGGTGGAAGCAGGGATGTATGAAGCGGAAAAAATTGGTGAACTCCATGCCATCATGGTGATTCCTCGCCCCTTAGAAGACTTAATGCGAACCTTGCCTAAACCGGAAATGGGTCTGGAATTACTACAACCTCTCCAAATTCCCTTAAGAACGCCCTTGAAAGTTCCCGAACGGCAACGGGAAAAAGAATTAGTCGAGTTACCCGAACGGCAACAACTGCCGGCCCCCTTACAGCAGGAAGCCTTAGAGTTGGAACCGGAAGCAGAGCCCCAGGAAATTAACACGGAACAGCGATCGCAAAATGCGGAATAGAGGCCTCGTAATCCTTCTCAGCCATTCCCCGCAATGCGAAGAAGACCTGACCACGCCTTTAGACAGGTTCAAGTCAGTCTCGAAATTTGAGGAGAAGTCTGCTGGGATGATCAAATCTGGGGGCTAGACAACCGCGTTGAACATCAGGGGATCGCCCCGGCAGGACTACGGTAATCTTTTGCTCGGGGTTGTGGGAACAACTTCTTTGTCTTTCTAGGGTCTAAAAGTTACGATCGCTCACACAACTTTATATTTATTTACATTACTTTCCATTAGCTTAAAAAACTTGAGAAAACATTACTTTTGTGACGAGAAAAGGCTTGACATTTTTGCCACATTACATTTTTGTATTTGACTAGAAAAACGTCCTGCTCAATCAGTACTTCTACTCAGGTTTGCAAGGCTAACCCTGAGGGATCAACGGACTTTGACGGTGTAACTTCCAAATTACGTCAAGAAATAAGCCTTGCTAATGTCTCTGATAATGAATTTAGGGGCAAAGCGAAATAAAAAAAGTATCAACGGTACCCCTTCGTGATACTTTTGATCATGGAGTAAATCTTGGGGTTTATTGCTGAGCAACATCGATATCGTTGCTCAATCCATTATGGATTTTGAGTGAAGAAATATTGCGGGACGACGGTAATCTCTGGGCAGTGGGGACAGCAAAGAGAAACCTTGTCTTCATCGTTTTCTTTCGGAGCAATTCGGACTCAGTCTGGTGAGTTTTTAGTATTGGGAAACTCATCAAGTACTTGTTGTCAATAATAGTTACGAATTCTAAGGAGACTTTTTCAGATGGCCGTACAAGCAAAAGGGTATCAGGCCGGGGTAAAGGACTATCGACTGACCTACTACACCCCTGATTACACGCCCAAAGATACAGATTTGTTGGCTGCTTTTCGTATGTCACCTCAGCCTGGTGTACCCCCCGAAGAGGCAGGAGCTGCGGTAGCGGCTGAGTCTTCTACCGGTACCTGGACAACGGTATGGACAGACCTCCTCACCGACTTGGATCGCTACAAAGGTCGTTGTTATCACGTTGAACCGGTTCCTGGCGAAGATAACCAATACTTCTGTTACGTGGCCTATCCGCTAGATTTGTTTGAAGAAGGGTCTGTTACTAACATTCTGACTTCGATCGTTGGTAACGTCTTCGGATTCAAAGCCTTGCGGGCTCTACGTTTGGAAGATATCCGCTTCCCCATTGCCCTGGTGAAAACCTTCCAAGGACCACCCCACGGGATTACCGTTGAGCGGGATAAATTGAACAAGTATGGTCGCCCGATGTTGGGTTGTACCATTAAGCCTAAACTCGGTCTTTCCGCCAAGAACTACGGGCGTGCCGTTTATGAATGTCTGCGCGGTGGTTTGGACTTCACGAAAGACGACGAAAATATTAACTCCCAGCCCTTTATGCGCTGGCGCGATCGTTTCCTCTTTGTCCAAGAAGCGATCGAAAAAGCACAGGCTGAAACCGGTGAAGTAAAAGGTCACTACCTCAACGTCACCGCTCCCACCAACGAAGAAATGATGAAGCGGGCTCAGTTTGCCGCAGATATTAAAACGCCCATCATCATGCACGACTTCCTGACCGGTGGTTTTACCTCTAATACCACCTTGGCTCACTTCTGTCGGGACAACGGTCTCTTGCTGCACATTCACCGTGCCATGCACGCCGTTATTGACCGTCAGCGTAACCACGGGATTCACTTCCGCGTATTAGCCAAGTGTCTGCGTCTCTCCGGTGGTGACCACCTCCACTCCGGTACCGTTGTCGGTAAATTGGAAGGGGAAAAAGAAATCACGATGGGCTTTGTAGATCTGATGCGTGAAGATCACATCGAAGCCGATCGTTCTCGTGGGGTCTTCTTTACTCAAGACTGGGCTTCTGTTCCCGGTGTTATGCCTGTTGCCTCCGGTGGTATTCACGTTTGGCACATGCCTGCGCTGGTGGAAATCTTTGGTGATGATTCCTGCTTACAGTTTGGTGGTGGTACCTTGGGTCACCCCTGGGGTAACGCTCCTGGTGCTACCGCAAACCGGGTTGCATTGGAAGCTTGTATCCAAGCTCGTAACGAAGGTCGTAACCTCTGGCGTGAAGGGGGCGATGTCATTCGTGAAGCTTGCAAGTGGAGTCCTGAACTGGCTGTTGCCTGCGAACTTTGGAAAGAAATCAAGTTCGAGTTTGAGGCAATGGATACGCT
>JBEAPM010000289.1:0-4622 GCA_041164445.1 Cyanobacteriota bacterium | reverse complement strand
TTAGGGGTCAGGGTAGCGATGGGATAAACACAGATATCTGGTGTTAAACCTTTATCAATATCCAGGGTTAACTCCGTCAGGGCTTCAATATCCTCGACGGCAAAGAGTTGCCGCAGAATACGGGAACAGATGTAGCTGTGGTTGAGGGACGGCATTTCTGTGTCGGTTTCGCTCTGGAGCGGTGGAGGTGGTAAGTCGAGATCCAGCATGGTTGCATCCTGCCCTGAAGCACTCGGTTGTCTTGTATCCTAGCAAAGACAGCGATCGTTCTCTCGGTTTGGCATCATGGCGCGATATGGTCTGATCATTGGAGTTGCCCAGTATCAAAAGCCTCTGGGACATTTGAGTAAAACGGCGGGGGATGCGGAAGCCGTTGCGGACTTGCTGCGCCAGTATGGAGATTTTCAGGATGTAGCGCTGCTGACGGGCGTGGTGAAGCAGGAGGATTTGACGGCGGCTTTAAAGCGGTTATTGATGGATCAGAGCGATCGGCAGGAGGTGCTGATTTACTACACGGGTCATGCGGTGGTTGAGGAGGATGATTTTGGGGAGAACCGGGGGTATTTAGCGGTTTCCGATACGCGGCTTGCGGTGAGCCAGAGCCGAAAGATCACAGGTGTAGACAAGGGCATTGCCCTGGAGAGTCTGAGCCGGTTGATTGGGCGGACGATGCTGAGTAATTTGGTGATGATTCTGGATTGTTGCCATAGCGAAACCCTGTTGGACGAGACGCAGGGTTAGGGAGTAGTTTTGAGTGTCTGGTTCGGTTCCCCTCTTGGGAGGGGGTAGGGGTGGGTCAGGTTTAGGGAATAGTTTTGAGTTTTGAGTTAGGGAATAGGGGACAGGTTTTAGGGGTTAGGGGACAGGGGAGGAGGGAGCGATCGGGGGTAGGTTATAATGCAAAGCGATCGTTAAAAATAGGTTTTAATGACTCAAAGATCCGTAAACCGCATGATGAACCGACCCAACTTATTGACCATCCTGGAACGAGATCCCGATAAAGTCAGTGGTGCCTGGCTTTTCCGAGGAACCCGTATACCGGTCTCTGCCCTATTTGAAAATCTCAAAGATGGTGCTTCCATCGACCAATTTCTTGAATGGTTCCCCGGTGTGACCCGACACCAAATTGAAGCCCTCCTCGACTACGAATTAGCAACTCTCTCTGAAGTTGCGAGTAGGGGACAAGGAACAGGTTTTAGGGGGTAGGGAGTAGGTTTGAGTGTCTGGTTCGGTTCCCCTCTTGGGAGGGGTTAGGGGTGGGTCAGGTTTAGGGAATAGTTTTGAGTTTTGAAGTTTGAGTTTTGAGTTAGGGAATAGGGGACAGGTTTTAGGGAGTAGTTTTGAGTGTTGAGTTTTGAGTTTTGAATTTTGAGTTAGGGAGTAGTTTTGAGGTTTTAGATCCCTGGTTTCTTTTCGGATTGATCTAACCGTTTCCAGTGCTAACCCCAGAAACCGGGGATCTGGGTGGCAGGTGTTCAATACCTGGTATTCAATTCAACAGCAGCGCGGAATGTGAATTATGGGGGAGGAGGGAGCGATCGGGGGTACGTTACAATGCAAAAGCGATCGTTAAAAATAGGTTTTAATGACTATGCTGGGACTAAGCCTGACTGAAACCCAGTTAAAAGATCTGCTGAAGGTTGACATCTTAGAAATTTTCCAAGAACGGTGAGATTTATTTCAGGACTTGATTACCGAAGTATTTGAAGATCTACAACAAGACTTAACGAGTGAGCAATTGAAATAGGTTGCCGATTTTGTTGCTTTTCTGAAATTTCAAGATAAGCGTCAACGTCTTGTAATTAATTTGGCTGAATTATCTCGGCTTAAGACTTAATTTGCACAAGAAGACTCAGAATTTGCCGAAGCTGGAATGGATGACTATGCAGTAATATTAGCTCAAGAATGACGCTAGGCATACAATTTTTGAACTTGACCGCAGACCGTTTCCCCCATCCAGGGGGTATTACTGGATTTAGATTTGAGGCTACTGGCTTCCACTACCCAGGTTTGCTCTGGCGCAAAGAGGGTGAGTGCGACGCTCTGACCTGGACTGAGGCGGGGGAGCGATCGGTTCAGGCAGCGCAGGGGGGCTAAGCTCAGTTTTTCCCAGAGTACGGCAGGGCTCCAACGGCCAGGGGTAACCAACTGTTGCCAGAGCAGGGGAAAGGCTAATTCCAACCCGATCGCTCCGGGGGGGCATTCTCCAAAGCCGATGTGCTTTTCTTCGTAGGTATAGGGCCGATGATCCACAGCGATCGCATCCAGGATGCCCTGCTCTAGACCTTGAAGGAGGGCTTCTTGATCCTCGGGATTGCCAACGGGTGGGTTTAGGCTCAGGGCAGGATGGTAGGTCGCTAAGTCCGTTGTATTGTGCAGCAAATGCATCCAGGTCACACTGGTACTGATCGGGAGTCCGTTGGCTTTGGCCTGGCGAATCAGATCTACGCCCCGTGCAGTGGCAATGCGCATGAGATGTACGGGCGTTCCCGTCGCCGCAACACATTCCAAAATTCCTGTTAAGGCTAAGGTTTCACTGAGGGGAGAGAGGGACGGCAAACCCAGTTGTAAGGCAAGATACCCCTCGCGGGCTTTGCCCATCCCTGGAAACTGAGGGTGACTGGGCCAGAGGGCAATGGGGCACTGAACCGGCTTAAGGTACTCTAGCGATCGTTGTAAGAGCGTCCAGTCTTGGATGGGGCCAGCCTCACTCAAGCCCGCACAGCCCGCCGCCAACAGTTCCCCAAATTCTGTCATCCGCTGCCCTTGGCACTGCTGACTGAGGGATCCCCAGCAGTGGAGTTGCACCGATCGCTCTAGATTCCCGCCTTCAATCTGGGCAATGAGGGCCGGAGTATCTAAAGGTGGCTTAGTCTGGGGTAACAGATGTACCTGGGAAAAGCCTCCGGCCTGAGCCGCTTGGCTCAGGGACAGCAAGGTTTCCCGTTCTTCAAATCCGGGTTCCCCGGAGTGGCTATACAAATCCACAAAACTCGGGCCTAAAAACCACCCCTGAGCATCATAAATGAGGGTATCACTGGGAATCTCCTCCAGTTGGGGGGCAATGCGATCCAAGCACCAGGTTAAGGCCGTTCCCCCAGGCTTCGGAACCTGTTGCAGCAAGACATCCACGACCCGTTCTGAGGCCGATCCTTCACTCCAATCGAGCAGCGTAACTTGCTGTAAAAGCTCCCACTTCATTGCATTTTTTCTAGAGGTTGAGGGTTGAGTGGGCCGTTAAACCACCGCATTAACCGGACAAAAAAGCGCTAAAACCTTGGTTCTACCGATCAGGACTGTCGCTATAAAGCACCGGCCGCCGTTTGATCCAACACTCCCCCACCAAAGTGAGTGGTGATGTTCATAGCCTGAAGAACGGGTTTACTATTAGGTTTGCGGGAGTAGTCCACAACGGTTACGCCACCATTGCCCTGCTTAATGGCCCAAATATCTTTGGGGGCAAGGCCCAACACCGAGCAGAGAATCACTTTATTGACGGCATCATGGGCCACCACCAGACCGGTACTTCCTGCGGGGGCCGTTGCAACTATCTTGCCCCAGGCCGCCACAGACCGATTCCACACCTGTTGCAAATTTTCGCCTTCGGGCATTTGTACCGTCTCGGGCTGGCTTTTCCAGTCCGCCAACAGGTCTCCGTATTCCGCAATAATCTCTGACTCTAACTTGCCTTCCCAGAGCCCATGGCTAATTTCCTTCAGACCCGGCTCATCCGTCAGTTCAACACCGGGATGATGGGCAACGATCGCTTCGGCGGTTTGTTTGGGTCGCAGCAGGGGGCTGGTAATGGCAAAGTCGAGGGGGATATCCTGCAAAAACTGAGCCACCTTGTCCGCTTGAGCCAGGCCATTTTCATTGAGGGGAACATCAATTTGCCCTTGAAAGCGCTGCTCTCGGTTCCATTGGGTTTCGCCATGACGCACCAGGAGCAATCTCACCCCAGAACGATCGCGGCGATCGGGCAATTTTTCCCCCACGGGATCCGTAAGGTTCAGGGATTCTAATTGCACCCCATCCCCCAGTAGACCAGAAAAATTGAGGACGGAAATGCCGCAGTTAGATTGCCGGACGACGGTGTAATGGTCGGGACGAATGCCCAAGGCCACACTCAGGAGCGATCGGAGAATGCCATTGTGGGCCACCACCAGAATTGTTTTGCCCGGATGCTGGGGAATAATCTTTTGCCAGAATGCCCCAGCCTGCTCATATAAATCTCTGACGGGATAGATGCGTTGGGTTGTTTCCGCGTCCGGCACATCCATAAAAAAGCCCTCAGGGTGCTCTTGCCAGAGGCGATAGGCTTCAGCGTACTGGGCTTTCACCTCCGCACGGGTGAGTCCTTCCCAGAGCGGCAAGTTAATTTCCATCAAGGTGGGCTCCGGATGAAGGGGAGCGGGAGCCGCTAAATGAGAAACGATCGTGGCAGCGGTGGAGTGAGCCCGCTGTAGGGGACTGGTATAAACTGCATCAAAATGAATGCCTCTGAGGGCTTCCCCGGCCAGATGGGCCATTTGCACCCCTTCTTCGGTGAGGCTAGAGTGATCAGAACGCCCCTGAATACGGCTTTGAGCGTTGTAGGTACTTTGTCCGTGGCGAACCAGAAT
>JBEAPM010000288.1:0-6328 GCA_041164445.1 Cyanobacteriota bacterium | reverse complement strand
TAAAAAATTGGTTGATAGAATTCTTGTTCAAATTTTTCAATCAACACAATGAGTAACTCATATAATTCATCTTCTTCAGGACTGCGATCGGGGCGGTTCATTAGTTCTTCTATAATTTCTAGTGCCCGATCGTTATCGGCTTCAGTTCTGATCAATTTAGGCTGATATTGAGCTAAAAGTTTGGTGTATTTACTTGAGTTAAAAGTAACGGTCATGTTTCCATTTCCCCTTGTCATATTCAGCATGAGTCAAAACGTATTTTATGAAAACTAACTGCTTAACATAGTCAATACTAACAATTAAACGATAAGAATTTCCCTTGATATTAAAGACTGTGAAGTTACCAACTGTTTCAGCTTTTGGAAAAACAGACTGAAGCTCATTTAGATTTGACCAGTTCGCTTTCTGAGCAACCTTAAACCAGTTACCTAGTGCGCTGCAAGAATCACTATGCTGTTCGCAAAACTCTCGTAAACGTCTATAGCTAATAACATGCATTCGCAAAACTCGCCTGCTATCCTCAACTAATTTACTCGCTTTTCAGATTACTTGCAATGTTCCCCTGGATCCCTCGATCCTTTGAATCCTGCTCTAACCACGCTTCTAAATCCGTCACACTGGCAAAGTCCAGTAACGCTTCCACCAAATCCTCCAACTGAGCGATCGTCAATGCCTCAATTTTAGTTTTTAGCTCAGGAGCGATCGTTCCCACCCGGCGATTGAGTTGACGTAGAAACCAGTGCCCCGGTTAGAAGGCTTGCGGTTACGGGATCGTTAGGTATATTGAATTTGCCCCTTAGCGATCGTTATGATTTGAGACGATCGTTTCCATTGGACATCAAAAATTTGTAAATGGGTTGTGGTAATGAGGGTTTGAAATCGATCTTGAATGGCTTCTAAGAGTTGACCTTGGCGTTGGAGATCTAACTCTGCTAAGACATCATCCAACAAGAGTAAGGGGGGATCACTGATCACTTCATCAATTAACTGAAGCTCGGCTAGTTTCAGGGCTAAAACCGTGGTGCGTTGTTGGCCTTGGGAGCCATACTGTCGGGCGGGGGTGTTATTAATGGTAATTTCCACCTCATCCCGGTGGGGCCCCACTAAGGAAATTCCTTGCTGCTGCTCAGCGATCGCTTTGGCTTGAATGGCGGCGAATAGCTGATCTTGAAGATAGGAGGGATCGTCCCAGCAATCGGGGTGTTGGCTTCCCACTTGGGGCAGGTAACGAAGATGGAGTTGCTCCTGTTGTCCACTAATTAAAGCGTGCCACCGTTGCGCTAGAGGAACCAGCCTGTCCAGTGCCCTGGCCCGGCGGCGAATGACCCGAACTGCGGCGGCTACTAGTTGGGCATCCCACACCCCCAGTTCGGTGCGGAGTGCGGGATTGTTAGCTTCTCTGTGGCGTAACGTTTTCAGGAGTGCATTACGTTGGCGCAGAATCTCCTGATATTGGGCTAAGAGATGGGCTGCATAGGGTTCCAGTTGAATGAGCAGGTTATCCAGCCAATGCCGTCGCTGTCCTGGCCCGCCGCGAATGAGATCGAGATCCAGAGCAGAAAACTGTACGGTATTGAGGTAGCCGAGCAAATCCAGTTGACGACGCAGGGTTTCATGGTTCAGTACCGCTGTGCGACCCCCCGCCAGACGAAAGGTTAAGCTCAGATCCACGGTGGAACCGGATCGATCGAGTTGGGCCTGTACCCGTCCCGCACTCGTGCCCATTTTGACTAAATCCCGATCTTGGCTGACCCGATGGGAGCGTAGGGTGGATAACAGTTCTACCGCTTCCAGTAAATTCGATTTACCCTGCGCATTGTCCCCCACCACGATCGTCTTCGGGGCTGAAAACCGAATCAACTCATCCTCATAATTCCGAAACTGATGCAGGTGGAGGGATTGAAGAAACATGAACGCAACGGTGAGATTAAGGAAGGGCGGCGAAGCATGGGAGCCCTAGGGCTGTAGGCTTTTTGCCCAGCGCACCGCTAGCTCTAAATCTGTAAAAGGAATTTGAATAGGCTCAGCCGCCGTGAGCAAATGTAACCCCAAGGGTTCAGACACCTTATCCACGCTAGACACCGCCTCCAGGGAGAGAATACGATCGTTGACAAAAAGCTGTACCGACTGGACTTGGGCGAGATCTAGCGATTGCAAGTTTACCGGGCCCTGACGGGTCGGCTTGCCCCAGGTTAAACAGTTCCCCTCTTGCGCCAGAACACAGGCAATATCATACTTATAGCGATCGAATTGCTGTGCCCAAGCCTGACAGACATTTAACTTTTGATACTCATTCCAGCCCGCCCAGGCCAACCCGATGAACGCTGCCAGCAAGGGAAGCCAAATTAAACCTCGTTCCATACCCCTCCCCACCGAATCTGCTTGAAAGTGCGGGTCATTGATTACAATGGTTGAGCTTATCATTTTTTCAGTTAGGGACTATCCCCTAAGATCATCATGTTAACTCTTGATCCAGACGTTGCTTGCAAAACTCCTGCCGCTGAAGGCTTGGAATCAGATGTTTTAACCATTGCCGGACGGACTTTCTCGTCTCGCCTCATGACGGGAACTGGTAAGTATCGAAATCTAGCGGAAATGCAGACCAGTATTGCGGCCAGCGGCTGCAACATTGTCACGGTTGCAGTGCGCCGGGTCCAGACCAAAGCCCCCGGCCATGAAGGTCTCGCGGAAGCGATCGATTGGACGAAAATTTGGATGTTGCCCAATACGGCGGGCTGTGCCACGGCAGAAGAAGCGATCCGCGTTGCCCGCCTGGGTCGGGAAATGGCGAAGTTATTGGGACAGGAAGACAATAATTTTGTCAAACTCGAAGTCATTCCCGATGCCAAATACCTCTTGCCCGATCCCATCGGCACTTTGGAAGCGGCGGAGCAACTCGTCAAAGAAGGGTTTGCGGTTTTACCCTATATCAATGCGGATCCCCTGCTGGCCAAGCGCTTAGAAGACATTGGCTGTGCCACGGTTATGCCCTTAGGATCCCCCATTGGCTCAGGACAAGGGCTGCGTAATGCCGCCAATATTCAAATTATTGTTGAAAATTCCCAAATTCCCGTGGTGGTGGATGCGGGGATAGGCACCCCCAGTGAAGCCGCCCAAGCCATGGAACTGGGGGCCGATGCACTGTTAATTAATACCGCCATTGCCCAGGCAGAAAATCCCGAAAAAATGGCTCGGGCCATGGGCCTTGCCGCTCTGGCCGGTCGCTTAGCCTACCAAGCTGGACGGATTCCGATTAAATCCCATGCGAGTGCCAGTTCTCCCCTGACCGGGCGTGTGGCTTAGCTGTCAGCTTGAGGGGCGGCAACGGTGCTGGGGAAATGTCCTAGCCTCAAGATCCCGATCGGCTATTTTGCCCGTTCACCTTGTAGCTTATGATAATGATTAGTTTTTACAACTAGATTGTGTTTCCATTAAGCCTAAGGCTCAGGGTATTGCCGAGCGACCATAACCTCAAGTTTATTCCTAAACCTTGCGGGAGTTGGTATGAATGGCCTGTAATCTAGATTGTAGGCTATGATGAGGGCGCTTCCCCATCCCCAGATCTCCCCATCGGTAGGACTTAACTCTAGGACTAAGACGCTATGAGCAGCATTGAAAAGATCGTTGATCAGGCCCTAAAAGACGACTACTTAACCCCCGCCATGGAGGCTGAGGTTGGTCGTATCTGTGATACCGCTTCTGAGTTATCGATTGAAGAGTACATGGCCCTCGATCGTCTCATGGGGGCGTTGCTGACCGGTGAAATTGTTGCTGTTCCTCGGAAGCAATTCATTAATGTCATGGAGGAATTAGTGCTCACGGAAGCCATTTCTAAGGTGGCAGAAATTGAAGGCACCACCGGGCAAAGTCTAGATCTTGGGGATATTGCGGCCTATGCCTTGAACCGTTTGCCGCCCCTCTATGCTACCACGGAAGAAGGGGCCCGCTATCAGCGCGAACGAGCCAAGGAAGAGTTAAGTGTACTCATTGCCCAAAGCGTTCAGGATGCCATTGCCCGCTATATCGATCGTCCAGAGTTCTTCCCCGATCGCCAAGTCCTCGGTAAAGTTGAGCATGATGTAATGGGTCAAGTTAGCAGTTTGCTGCGGGACTATGCACCCCAGTTTGAGAAATAGGTTTAAGATGACGCACGACGGAAAGCTAAAACTTTACGAAGGGAAAGCCAAGATCATCTACCCCACAGAAGATCCCCAGGTCTTACTGACCTATTTTAAGGATGATGCAACGGCCTTCAATGCCCAAAAACGGGGGCAAATTCAGGGGAAAGGTGAGATGAATTGCACGATCGCAACTCATCTGTTTCGCTATTTAGAAGCGGCAGGGATTCCCACCCATTGGCTGGAACAGCCCAGTGCGCGGGAAATGCGTGTGCGAGCTGTCGAGATCATTCCTTTGGAAGTTGTTGTGCGCAACATTGCCGCCGGTAGCCTGTGCAAGCAAACCGGCATTCCCCAGGGAACGTTGTTAGATTTTCCCCTCGTCGAGTTCTATTACAAAAACGATGATCTAGGGGATCCCCTGTTGACCCTCGATCGAGTACGGGTGATGAAATTAGCCACAGCGGAGCAAATGGAGACCCTACAGCGTTGGGCATTACAAATTAACGATTTACTGATCCGTTTCTTTGCCGACTGTCAAATTACCTTAGTGGACTTCAAGCTGGAATTTGGAACCACTCCAGATGGGACTTTGCTCCTAGCGGATGAAATTAGTCCTGATACCTGCCGCCTCTGGGATCAAACGGAAAGCGATCCCCAAGCCCGTGTTTTAGATAAAGATCGGTTTCGTCAAGATCTCGGCAAAGTAGAAGCCGGTTATCAGCGGGTCCTCGATCGGGTGTTACAACTGTCTGCTCCGTAGGCTTTCCCCTGAAAGCAAAAAAATTGAATAGAGAGGGCGACCCTCCATGCCGCACTCTTGGTATATCTCCAAGCTTCCTATGCCTAAACGACTGTTACAACGATGTAAGCCAGATAGTAACGATCGTTTTTTGTGAGGTAATATGTCCAGAGTTAAACTGAACTATCAACAATTATCGGTACAGACTCAACCTGATTTAGTGTCCGAGTTAAAGCGTGGCTTAAATTCAACGGATCAGGCAGGTCAGCCCTTAGTTTATGAATATGATCTGAGGGATCGACTACTACGAGTCTTAGTGGTTTGGGATAAATGGCAATCACTTTTCTTAGAAAGTCGAACGGCAGTTATTTTGGCTGCATACCACGATCAACCGGATCAAGAGGTTGCCCTGGCCAGTGGACTCACCATGCCGGAAGCCGCAATGGCAGGGTTTTTACCCTTTCGGATTATTGCTGCATTGCGCAGGAACGATCGGTTCACTCAGCAGGAGTGTTGGCGGGTTATGGTCGAGATGGGTGCTTCCGAGTTATTTGAAGATGAGCCCCGGTTATATTTTGCAACACGAACAGAAGCGGAAAAAACGATCGCTGAACTGAGTCGGCAACTACCAGGCAGCGAAGAAATCTGGCAAATTATTCGTGATGTGGGAGGGATAGCTCAAGATGATCCTGAGCTATGTTAAGGATGATGCTAGTCTTATGATTTGTCCTCTACTAAACTGTTGGTTTAAAAAATGTCTGTAGACGATCGTTCGCCCGACTTCCATCAGACCGTCGATGAATCCGTTGTCAACACCTCTGATCTGATCGAACAAGTTCGTCAGCAATTTGACTTTGAACCTTATCCCCACCTGCCAATCGAGCAATCGCCTAAAACCGATTACCTAAAACTCTATGCTCATAACTGGATCACCCCTTATTATCTCCAGTACCGCACCTTCCCCCGTGTTGAACAACCAATTATGCTGGATGTGGGGTGTGGCTCGGGTTACACCACATTATGCCTAGCAGAAGCTAATCCGGGTGCTCGAATTGTTGCCGTTGATATTTCTCAGAAATCGGTTGAGGTGGCTCAACGACGCTTGCAACACCACGACTTTTCAGCAGTAGAATTTCATGTTTTAAGTATAGAAAATTTAAATCAGTTACAATTGAGTTTCGATTATATTAACTGTGATGAAGTCCTTTACTTGCTCACTGATCCCTATCAAGGATTAGCGTCAATGCAAGCCCTGCTCAAACCTCAAGGCATTATCCGTGCTAACTTGCATAATGCCTTGCAAAGTGAAGGCTATTTCCGCGCTCAAAGTCTTTTCAAAGATATTGGTCTTCTGAATCAAAATCCTGAAGAGGAAGAAATGGTGGATGCTGTAAAATTAATCCAGTCTTTAGGCAATACAGTTGAACTCAAGCGGAGAGTGTTTCCTGCATTTTTAAATGCATCTAAT
>JBEAPM010000287.1:0-3979 GCA_041164445.1 Cyanobacteriota bacterium | reverse complement strand
CCATGTGGTTCGGGGTGACCACCACGAATGAATTTGTTCCCCTGAGTCAGGCGGGGCTTGCCCAGGTTCAGCACCAAAACGAGCAGAATTAAATACCGGGTCAGGGCAATAATCCTGCATCGTTGCACATCGGCGGGACTCAACTGATGCCCCTCAGGGGGGCAACAGTCCTAAATGCTTGAACCAAATTTTTTCAAAACTGAAGCCTTTGATCTGATTCGCAAGTTGAGCCGCTTCTTCAAGATCGGTTTCGGTGAAGTGGTATCCATAACTTCGGGCTAGCCTCACCACATCATTGGCGGCTTTGCAGCTTTCTATGGCAATATTTAAGGCCTTGTCTTGACGTGCTTGAAGAAAGAACGCTTGAGTGATGGGAGTCAACGACGCTAACCAGGTTTCAAAAGAAGCTTGTGCTAACGTCTGTAGCTCGTCCCACGTCAGATCAATGTCCCAGGACTGCAATAAGACCATCATCTCTGACAAGGACTTCACAGATCTGATCTGTTGTCTTAGCTGAGCAGAATGAGCAAACTTCTGGTGAAAATCCTGGATGGCAGGAAATGACATGGGGATGAGTCTGGTAAGTTTATTTGTTTATAGATCATACACAGCTTCTAGTGTTACCGTTTGCTTGACTGGGGCAAAACAACATCTTTTTTGGGAATCTCTGAAACTTCCTATGAACCTGAAATGGACTCGATCGATCGCTTTGAGCGCTGCCCTACAATCCGAGGTGCAGTATATTTTGCAGCGATCGGCTGGGGGATTTTTATTTGGCATTCCGCTCCTCTACACGGTGGAATTGTGGTCAATTGGGTCGGAAACAGAACCCCTCTGGTTACTCAGTGCTTTGTCCATTGGCTTTGTTGGAGTATTTCTGATTATTCAAGCAGAAACCCTGCGCCGTCATGGACGACTAGACTGGCGAGAGAATTTTATGGAGACCGTAGAGGGGGTAGCGATCGGCCTGCTCTGTGCCTTAATTTCCCTGATTCTGATCCGGCGGATTACGGGGGACACCCCCCTCTCGGAAATGCTGGGCAAGGTGGTCTTTGAGGGGATTTCCTTTGCCTTGGGGGCAGCCTTGGCCGCATCCTTGTTGGATAAAAGTGGTGGACGGAGCGGAGAACGATCGTCAGCAACCTTAGACTCCTCAGACCCAGCACACACAGCGGATTTTCGAGAAACCTGGGCCGATGTGGATGCGACCCTACTGGGGGCTTTTATCATTGCCTTTAACATTGCCCCCACCGATGAGGTTGGTATTTTAGCCACTGCTACCCCCACCCTCTGGCTTTTAGTTTTGATTGTGGCCTCCTTAATGATTTCCTACCTGATCGTCTTTGTGGCAGGCTTTACCAATCAGGAAGAACGGCAACATCAACCGGGCTGGCTACAACGTCCCTTCAGTGAAACCATCCTGGCGTATTTAATTTCCTTAATCGCCTCCGCCTGCATGCTCTGGTTCTTTCATCAATTAAGCCCAGGGGATCCCTGGCAAAAATGGCTCAGCAGCACGATCGTTTTAGGGTTACCCGCATCCATTGGGGGAGCCGCTGGACGTATTATTTTATAGAAGTAGCGGTCGTGCTTTAAATGCCTTGCTGAAGAGCAGGTCTGCTTAAAGCGTGACGCTTACCCTTTACCGCAGTGCTTTGAATGCTGGATCCTTCTTCTCCTCAGACCCGATCGTCCTTAAAATGGCTCACCTTTGGCGTTGCGAGTTTATTTCTGGCCATCTTGATCGGGTTGGTCATCTATGCCGATTTCTTAAACCAAGACCGTCCTCCCATTCTCACGGTGGAAATCGTTGAGCCGTTTCGGGCCGTGGAGGAACAGTTTTACGTGCCCTTTACCGTCGCCAACGAAGGGGGAGAAAGCGCTGAGGCTATCCAAATTGTGGCGGAACTGCGCCTCAATGGGGAAACAGATGAAACGGGAGAGCAGCAGATTGCCTCCTTGTCCGGGGGAGAAACCGTGCAGGGCAGCTTTGTCTTTAGCCACGATCCCAGCCAGGGCGATCTAATCCTCCGGGTGGCCAGTTACCGGGAACCCCAGGTCAAAGTCAAAGGGAAAACGAAGATGTCTGCCTCGGAGGAGGTCTAATGGCTCGTAAGCCCAGTGTCATTCGTCATAGTGAATTACTCCACTGTCTCGTTCTCGATCGCTCCACCACAGACGATCGGGGCCGGGTTGAAGTGTTGTGGATGTATCCCCAAGTTCATCGGGTTTTGGGGTTTATCTGCAAGATCGGCTTAATGAACCAACAGCACTTGGCCTTTACCCTGCCCCAAATCCAAGCCATTAGCGAAAAAAACGTCTGGGTAACCGGAGAGCCCACCGAAGCCGACCCCGCCCAACTCAATCAACTGGAAACCCTGCTCTACCACGAAGTTTGGAGCGAGTCTGGGGCACCGTTAGGCAAAATCAAAGACTGTTTATTTGAATTAAAAACCGGCAAAATCACCCAGTATTTAGTGGCCCTGCGGGGCTGGCGCAGTGTAGTCAGTGAACTGTACCCCCTCCCCCCCGCCGAAGTCCTCAGCTTTGGCAAAAAGCGCCTACTGGTCAGCGATCGAGCTGGGGAAGAGATCCAAAAGCAACAGGATCGCATCCAGCAAACCTTAGTGGGCTTACGCCAAGACTATCAAACCCTCAAGCAAGAAGTCCTGCAGTTTTCGCAACGGGCCCAAAATCTCACCCAGGAAACCGTGCAAAAAACCGTCAAAACCGTCAAGGACTTTGGCGCACAACTCAATGAATTAAGCGAAAACGTTGCCGAGTTTCGGGAGGATTTCCGGGATCCCGAAGATGCCTTCGATTTTCCCGAAACACCGCCTCGCACCCAACCAGCAGCATCGTCCAAACCGGACAATAGCGCCACTGCCGCCGCCACCGCCGCCTGGGTAGAGCAGGTCAAGGCAGAAAGTGAGCAATGGACTGATGAGTTCGAGGACGAAGAATTTCCTGATGATGAGTTTGCCGATGATGAGTTGGTGGATGAAGAATTTGAGGATGAAGAATTTGAGGATGAAGAATTTGCCGACGAGGCCTTTGGAGATGAGGAGTTTGCAGGGAATGAAAATCGGGCAAGAGATCAGGGGGTGTTAGATCCCACCTGGGCCCCGGATGCTGCTCCAGCCTCTCACTCGGAAGCATTGACGGATGAGTTTAGCGACGACGAGTTTACCGGCGATGAAGTTGCGGATAAAGAATTTGCCGATGATGAATTTGCCGAAGAACTCAATGCAGAAGAACTCGACCATTTACAGCAGAGCGAAACCACGACGGGGAGCAAGCCGAAGCCCGGATCTGCTCCAGAGGTGTGGGATGACTGGGATTGACATTCCCCACTCTTGCTAGGGGCTGTCATCGTTAGCGATGACACGTTCTAAATCCCTCAAGATTTTCTCAAAAGATGGCTCGAAAGCACCTTACAATCTAGCCATGACGCAGACCGCTGGACACGGAAAGAGGGATCAACCTATGAAGATTTTATTTATCGCTGCTGAAGCTGCTCCCCTAGCTAAAATTGGGGGCATGGGGGACGTTGTAGGAACCCTGCCCCGCATTCTCAAAAAGATGGGCCACGACGTACGGATCATGATGCCCTACTATGGCTTTCTCTCGAACAAAGTAGAGGTTCCTAAAGCTCCCATTTGGTCTGCCAGCGTAATGTTCCAAACCGTTACCGTTCACCAGTGCAGCTTTCCTGAAACGGAAATTCCCCTGTATCTGCTGGGAAACTGGTCTTTTTCTAGTCCTAAGGTTGCGGATGTTTATGGAGAAGGGGATGATTGGCGCTTTACCCTCTTTGCCAACGGTGCGACGAAGTTCATTCAAAACTACTGGAAACCGGATGTAGTACATTGCCATGATTGGCATACCGGGATGATTCCGGTCTGGTTAAAGGATGAACCGGGGGTGGCCACGGTGTTTACCATTCATAATTTGGCCTACCAAGGGCCCTGGCGCGATC
>JBEAPM010000286.1:0-4076 GCA_041164445.1 Cyanobacteriota bacterium | reverse complement strand
ACTTCTTCCTGGCACTGTGGCCCGTCGTAGGCATCTGGTTCACCTCTCTGGGTATCAGCACCATGGCCTTCAACCTGAATGGTTTCAACTTCAACCAGTCTGTGTTGGATAGCCAAGGTCGTGTAGTGAACACCTGGGCAGACATTCTCAACCGTGCCAACCTCGGTTTTGAAGTGATGCACGAGCGTAACGCTCACAACTTCCCCTTAGACTTAGCTGCTGTGGAAGCTCCTGCCATCAACGGTTAATCTCTAACTTGGGTTAGTTGAATTTAATAACTGAAAAAGCGCCTCCTGCGGGAGGCGCTTTTTGGTTGGTTGGGTACATCAATTAAACCTGTAAACCCGCTTCTCGCTGACGAATTTCCCAGGCTTTGAGGACAATTAAGTATTCATAAAAAGCTTGTAAAATACACCAGGTTAGCCCTGGATAACCATCCCAAATTGCGCCCAACATAAAGTACATATAGATGAACCGGGCTAGGGGACGAAGGGGTAATCGGTGGGATAAATGTTTGAGAGCGTGGCGGCGCTGAATTTCCGTTTTGCCAAAGAAAATAGAATTCCAGTCAACCCGAGTAGACTGCAACTGCCGTAGGGTTTCTTTCGCTTCATCGCTGGAATAACGGTTGTGTTTTTCAATCCAACGACTAAACCCTTTGCTACAGGTATAGTGGGGGTAGGTTTCCTTTAGAAAACTCACAGAACCCTCATACACTTCCCGTTCCGTATGACCATAATCATCAAACCACACCTTATCCGGTCGTAAGAGACGCAGTTGATAGCGAGGATATTGGGTACTCCGGCGAATCCATTTCCCCATAAATATGACTTGTTCTGCTACGTAATATCCCACATACTCTGGATTTTGAATCGCTTCCGTACATTCTTGAAAGAGTTCCGGAGTCATCCGTTCATCCGCTTCCAAAATATAAATCCAAGGGTGTTTTGCCGGTATGGATTGCAACATCCAAGTGCGCTGCTTACCGTGACTTTCAAAAGCGTGGGGTACAAAGCGAACGGGGTGTTTATCGGTATATTCAGCCACGATCGCTGGGGTACGATCGCTACTGAGGGAGTCTACGACGATAACATCATCCGATAAAAAAGCAGACTCCAAACAAGCCGCAATATCGAGTTCTTCGTTATAGGTGAGAATGTAAATTGAAAACATGAAATGCTCCTTAGGACGCATCCCATAGTTGAATCTTTCGCTGATACAGCAGTCCTAAATGAGTTGTAATCACTAGACTGCTGAAACCGTTGTGTGGTGTGCGCCCGAAGGGCGCACACCACGCAACCCCTTTAGGATTGCTGTAGCGAAATAGGATCAAGAGAGGGGAGTCCGCCTTTTTGGAGAATTCTACACTGTGTCTAGGTACACCTGTTGAGCTGGCTAGGAATAATTTTTACCGAGATAAGTCTGAGTTAAGCGCAGGGGATAAGGACAGTCACAAGCTCAGAGTAGCGCCTAGGGCGTGAGGAAAAATCGTTGAAAACTACGCTATAAAAGCGTTTCGGGTTAATTTTGAAATAAGCCGATGATGAGATTTGAACTCACGACCGCTCGATTACGAATCGAGTGCTCTACCACTGAGCTACATCGGCAAGAAAGTAGTGAACTAGAATAGATTCTATACAACAATCATGGAAAATGTCTACGCTCATTATGGCTGACTTCAAGGACAAAACCGATCGCTATGCCTATCTCCGCAAAGAAGCGATCGCCCCCTATCGAGGTTTGAGGCGATTTATTTACTTCGGGTTTGGGGCATCAGGCGGGATCGGGGCGTTCATTTTCCTCCTGCAAGCGATCGCTGGTCGAGAAGTGTCCCAAGCCTTGGGCAACCTTGTCTTACAGGTTGGTCTGGTGGCGTTAATGATTTTTCTCTTTCGCTGGGATCGGGATCGAGAGTAGGGGCACCTCGATTCAGGGATAAGAGTAGTGGAGCCTCTCCCCTTACGCCTTGATGTCGCAGGGGTTGCTCAGGAAGGAGTGAATTTTCCGAAGTGCCCAGCAGAAAGAAACGGGGCACACGCAATAGCTGAACCCTCCTGGTCAGGGAGGTTGAGGCAAATCGAGCCTCGAATGTGAGGGAATGGACAGACAAGTTTCTGGCATAGTCTCACGAAATCTGACTCCTTCGGTTTGTATGGTAGGAGCAGTCGAGGTTCACCTGGGTTTTCCCTATGCAAGCCGCCCCCCTGCAAACTAGTTTCTTCCATCCTGCTGCCAGATCAGCTGTTTCTGCGGCGACTTCTCATCGCAGAAATCCCACCCCTATTTTTAAGCTGTCTCATACCGATTTGGTGATTTACTGTCAGCAAGGTCTTCATCCCGATCGTTCTGCTTTTGCGGAACTTGTGAAGCGTTACCAAAGTCATGTAGAACGATTGTTGTATCATCTTGCCCCAGATTGGAGCGATCGTTCTGATTTGAGTCAAGAAGTTTGGATTCGGGTTTATCGCCACATCCAACGGCTGAAAGAACCAGAGAAATTCAAAGGTTGGCTCAGTCGCATTGTGACCAACTTGTTTTATGACGAGTTGCGTAAACGGAAGCGTTACCGGAGTCCCTTATCCTTAGATGCACCCCGCCAACCTGATGGCGAGGGTTCCGATTGGGATTTGCCCTGTCCTGCACCAGGGCCGGATGAAACCTTGGCCACTCAAGAGTTCTACCACAAACTCCGATCTGCCATTGATCAGTTGCCAGAAGCCTTCCGCACAACGATCGTTCTCCGGGAATTACAAGGACTGTCCTATGAGGAAATTGCCGAAATCACATCGGTTTCCTTAGGCACCGTTAAGTCTCGGATTGCTCGGGCTCGTCATCGTCTGCAGGAACAATTACAACCGTATTTAGAGGGTTAGGATGTACGCAAGCGAACACTCGGAACAAAGAACTTGGCAGTATAAATGTTACGTCCTGTTCATTGCTCCGAGTTTTGAATTTCCCTCTAGTCTGCCTCATGATGAATTGGGAGTGCCCTTATGAGAAATTTATCTCAATGGTCGTCGAACGATCGCTATGAATGGCTAAGTGCCTACATTGATGATGAATTAGTCCCTCACGATCGCCAAGTGGTAGAACAATGGTTAGCGAAAGACCCTGAATATGAAGCCTGTTATCGGCGCTTGATGCGAATGCGCCAAGGCTTTGAAGGACTCTGCAGCCAAAACTTAGCTCCCCTACCCCAAACTTCGCCCTACCTGATCCTGCAGCGTATGCCCTGGGGAGATACTGCCCAACCATGCGCATGGGATCTAAAAGCAAAACATCGTTATGCGTGGAAACAGCGTATTCCCTTCGTCTTAGCGAGTGTCACCGGGCTGGGCTTGGCCTTGCTCTGGAGTACTGGACTACGGCAGCCCTGGGCTGAACCCATTGCCCAAGTTCAATCCCCCCCAGAAGATTCCGTCGCGATCGTGCCGACTCCCCTGACTACCCCTGCAACGCAACCGGTTTCCCTGCAAAGTCCTGATCCGGCAGAGGCTTCTACCTCTGCAACCCTATTGGTTTCTACCCATGAGACGGGAGCGGAACCGGGCTTAACCGTTGCCTTGGATCAACCCTTTTTAGCCTTGCCACCGGACTAATTTGCAAGGCAAAGTCTATAGAGCCTATTTGATATCTCAGGGAAAAGCTGCAAGGCGCTTGAGCATTAGCCTGACGAAGCATAGGTTCATCTTACTGGTGGCATTGTCTAACGTTCTCTCAAAGTTTTTGACCAAAATCTTGCAACGCTCCATCCAAGCGTTGGAGCGCTCAATCACCCATCTCGCTGCCACGGGAACAAAACCGGTCTTTCCTTGCGCTGCTTTCTCTTCTTTGGAAGGCTTTGGTGACAACTCAAACTGAATCTTGCTCATGATCTGCGGATATACCGCCTCAAGCGCCTTGATCAGTTTGTCGGGGTGGTAACCGTGGTCTAGCAGAATCGTAATCTTTGGTATGTTGACGGGCTTATCTCGAAAGTAATCGATATTCTTTGTGAGCATCTCAATCAAACCTGCATCATCAGAAACATTGGCTGGTGTGCAGTGGGTAAAAAATGGAAATCCCAATGTGTCCAC
>JBEAPM010000285.1:0-6375 GCA_041164445.1 Cyanobacteriota bacterium | reverse complement strand
TGCCACGGCATGGAATATTCCTTCAATAATATTTTTGATGATGAAGTAGTAGAGTCAAACTTTGCCTATGGCTCTGAGCAAGATTTGCAAACGTTACAAATGATTCGTGCTGCCAGTGCTAATCGCTCCAATTAATCTGCTACTTTTTGTCAGCAGTGAGCATCACATTCCAATATTGTTCACTTGAAACTAGAGAATTAATGGCGAAAATTTGTGATTTTTGTCCCAATTCTTTTTGTCCATAGTGAGCAAAGCGATCGTGTCAATTATTCATCATCAAAATCATTGATCAAGTGGGATCCCCTCCTATATAATCTCGTTATTGAGTTCATGTTAATTTTCAATTTGAAGGGGACAAGATTTGTTCTGTTCTCTTTAGATTGACTGATCAACTTCAAGAGGAAAAATCAGCAATGTTAGGGATTGTTCAATTGATCCGAAATTTAAAGTTTAGAGTCCTCTCTTTTATCTCCCTTGCCGTAGCTATTTGTTTCACGGTCGTTGCCTGTAATGGTGCAACACCAACCGCAGACTCTGGTGGTGCTGAAGCCCAAGCAACGGCAGGTATTTCACCAGAAATTGTTGTCGATTATATTCATAAGGTCGCCGAATCCGATCGGATTGCCTACACCAAGCATGTGGTTAACCGCCTACAAACGTTAGAAGGTCAAGCCAAACCAGATGGGGTTGTACCCGCTGAAGCGACAGAATTTTGGCAACAGGAAAATGGGATTCCTCTCCCCGCTCAAATGTTCCGAATGGGGGCAGAATTAGCATCAGAAAGTGGCAATTTTACTATCGGTCTCATTTCTCCCTGGAATATTAATGACAACCAGGCTCCTCAGGGAGAATTTGAAGAGGTTGGTATGAATAAAGTTGTGGAAACTGGTGAACCCTATAAAGACTATCGAGAAATTGCAGGGCAACAATACTATTCCGCCATTTATCCTGATGTCGCGATCGCTGAGGCTTGTGTTACCTGCCATAACCAACACCCCGTTCACAAAGAACGTTATCCTGACAAGGTTTTTGCCTTGGGAGATGTGATGGGCGGCGTGGTCATTAACTTGCCCATTGATAACAGTTAGGATGAGGGATTATGCAACCCCGATTTTCAACACTGATTGGTTTAACGTTTCTCTGTAGTGCGTTACTTTTTCCCTTTGCCATCAGTGCTTTATACCTGCCAGAATTAAGAAATCAGGCTTTTGACTTTCATGAACTGATTCGTGGTGATCTCTACAAGCAAATTACGGGATATATCGCCCTAGTTCTCGTGCTGGGCGAAATGATTCTGACCCTTCGCAAACGAGGTCGTCAGTTTTGGATCAAGATCACCATGCCCGGTTCAATTAAATTTTGGCGACGTTTGCATATCTTTGTCGGGGTTGCGTTACTAGCGATCGTCCTCATTCACACAGCGGGCTTAACGGGGCATAACTTCAACGCAAGTTTTTTATGGATTTTCTTTGGAGTTACCCTGTCTGCCCTAGTGGGGGTTGTTGCCGAAACGGGGGTTTTAGAATCGGCCCAACAGCGCTTTTATCTGATGCCGCACCATGCCAAATTTTTTGGCAAAAACTGGGAGGGTATTCCTAAGGGAGCGCTGATTCGGACTTTGCGGGAAATCTGGATTTCCTTGCACATTCTTTTGGTGAGCGTGTTCTTTCTCTTCCTCGGTATTCATATTTACCTGGCCTACCATTTTCAGTAGTTTTTCAATACAGCGATCCGAAATCAGTTGTGTGGTGTTCACACATCTTGGATGAGAACCCAAAATCTGATTTCTTCCCTTAATCCCCCTTGGAAAGGCTACCGTGTACACACATCTTGATGGAACCGATCGATTTAGCTGGGTTCCCCTAAATCTCCCTTAATAAGGGGGACTTTCGAGCCGTTTCTTCCGGTTCCCCCCTTTTTCAAGGGGGGCTAGGGGGGATCCACTCAAGTTTGGCGATTGCAACGAGACTGATGTGTACACTGTAACTACTGTGTACACATCAGTTACAAAAGGGGGAAACTCCGAGCCAATCCGATCCTTCTCCTTACTATTCTCAACGCAAAATTGACGGCTTTCCACTAAAAGCGGAAAAATTTAATGGAAGAGTGCGGCGCTCCGCGCCGCACTCTTCCGCCTTAAGTTGGTAGCCAAATTGACCAAAGTTAGTATTGGCGAAAATGCTTTGTTTATGATTATTCCTGCTCAACAATTCAGCCAATTTTTGAAGCACTTTCAGCGATTGAGAATGCTTTTGACGGGGTTAGTCCTGATCGGGGGATTACTCTTAGGAAGTCCAGCACAGGCAGGCCCCTTTTCAGCACTACGCGGTTTGATTACCCTCAAACATTTAGCTGAGCAATCCGTACCCTATCCGTTAGCGCTTAGCCATCATCGTCCCATTTTTCTGGAATTTTATGCGGATTGGTGTACCACCTGTCAGGGGATGGCTCCTAGCGTAGAAACGTTACACCAAAAGTATGGAGATGCTGTGGATTTTGTTTTACTCGATATTGACGATCCGCAATGGGAAAATCCCATCGATCGCTTTAGGGTCACGGGTGTCCCCCAAATTACTCTTCTAGGGGAAGATCAGCAAATTCTAGATAGCTGGATAGGTTCGGTTCCTCACTCCATTTTAGATCAGGCTCTCGCACAGATGAGTGATTCCCTTTAAGGACTTTTACGGAACGGAATCAAAACACGCTGTTGTTTTTTGCTGCTGTTGAAACGCTTCCGCCTTAAGTTGTTAGCCTCAAGCCCGAAGATTAAAAATATTATCAATTTTTTATGAGCAATCCTCTTCAGAAAATCAAAGTTTTCCATCTTTTAGGATCGATTAAACTAGCGGTTCCCCTCCTCACCACGATCGTTTCCGTCTTAATTTGGGCCACCTTTAACGAAACCAGCCTAGGGTCTGAACTGATTCAACAAACGGTCTACAAAAGTCTGTGGTTTGGTGCCCTCATGTTTCTCTTGAGTCTGAACCTAGGGACTTCTGCTCTGCTGCGCTATCCCTGGCGCGGAGCCCGGAAGATCGGTTTTGCCCTGACCCATTGTGGTCTGGTGGTGCTGATTGCGGGGGCGGCTGCGGTGATTCATGGCAGTGCGGAAGGGATGATTACCCTGCGGGTCGGGGAGACTCCTCAGGATGTTTTGCGGGTTCAGGGCGATCGGGTTGAAGTGGCGACGGATCTCGATCACGTTGACAGAGCAGATATTCTGCTCCACCCCGATGGCCGGGTCACCCCAGAGCAAGTGGGCGACCTACGGCTGCTGGGCTACAGCCCCAATATCAAGACAACAATGACGTTTATGCCTGGGAGTACGGTGCCCAACCCCGCAGTACGGCTACAGTTTCACAGCGATCGGATGGGACAAACCCTAGAACAATGGTTAGCGATCGCCCCCAATGCCTACCGTCACCAGTCTCTTGGCCCAGCGGAACTGGAAATTATTCAGGCTGAGGATGAAGCGGAACTCGCCCACCTGCTGACCGTTCCCGAAGCCCCAGAAGCCCTTTCCCCCCTAGGGGGTTTGCAGGTCACCACTGCCCAAGGGGAAACCCTGCTCCCCGTTACGGATTTACTGAACACCCCTGAGCAAGTGGGGGACTTAAGCCTAGAGGTGACCCAGGTCTGGCAAGATTTTCGCCTCGATGCCAATGGCCAACCCCTTGAAGGATCCGATCAGCCCCGCAACCCGGCTCTCCAGGTCAAATTGGTGCAAGGGGAAACCCAGGAAACCTGGTTTGTCTTTGCCAATCCAGACTTTCCCCCCATTCCCGCTGAGCAGCAGGGGGAACCCTTAGCCCTTCAAGCCCTGAGCTATCAATTTACGGCACCGCCGGCGGAAGATTTATTGCGAGTGATTGTCTCTCCCTCCGGTGAAGTGTTTTATATCAGCCGATCGTCCCAAACCTGGGAAACGGGAGCTTGGCCGCTGGGTTCCGCCATTACTCCAGGCTGGGCCGATTTTGAAATTACCCTCCTGGATCTCATCCCCAATGCCCAACCCCAGCGAGAGATGATACCCGTCCCCGCAACCGGAGCAGAGGATCGTCCGGCTCTCCAGGTAGCGATCGGTGATGGATCCCCACAATGGCTAGCCTGGGGGGAACCCAGAGAACTCACCACCGGAGATCAGTCCTACTTTGCCGCCTTTACGCCTCGCCGGTTACACCTCCCCTTTACGATCGCCCTGGATCACTTTCAAGTCGATCGTAATGAGGGGACTGATTCCATTGCCATGTGGACGAGCAGTGTTACCCTGACTAACCCCACGACAGCAGAACAAGTCCAGCGCAAGGTTTGGATGAATCACCCCACCTGGTTCCAGGGCTGGAAATTGGCCCAAGCTTCCTGGAATCCGGGCGACCTCCAGCTTTCAACCCTACAAGTGAAACGCGAACCTTGGTGGATGACCGCCTTAACCAGTCTGGGCTCCGGTCTTGTGGTGGGGGGCATTGGCATCATGTTCTATGGCTCTGCCCTGCTCAAACGCCTTTCCGCTCTATCTGCCCCTCCCATACCTCAAAGCGAAAGAAGTTTATCCCCGACCGTCTCCCCAGCCCCGGACTCGAAAACCGTCCTCTCCTGAGGGGCAAGATGAACGCGGCTTTGCCTTCACGCTGTCCTTCCTCAAAACGAAACTGTTTACCGGATACCTAGGGGCTCCGCGTTTCTGTTCCCACCTTTCTCCCCCCGTTGCTCACCCGATCATTTCATTACTGCTGCCATGAAACGTCTCACCTTCCTACTCGGTCTAGTTCTTGGAGCATTACTGCTACTCCTACCCGTGAGTCAATTTCAGTCCTCCCCCCTCGCGCCCTTGCAAACCCTCGCAGTTCAGCTAGAGGGACGCAAAAAGCCCCTGGATACCGTGGCTCAGGAGACCGTTGCTAAAATTCATGGCTCTAGCCAATATCAGCAAGCCGACGGGACAACCTTAAATTACTGGCAGACCTATCTGGCCCTCTGGTTTAACGATCGGGACTGGAACCAAGAGCCCTTTATCCTCTTCACCCATCGCCCCCTCAAGGAACAACTGGGTTTTAGCCCAGAGCAAAAGTACTTTAGTTTCCAAGACCTGATGGGTTCCCCTGCCTTAGGGGCAGTGGTGCGATCGGCCCATGCCCAACAGGCCGAGGGGGAGGAACTCAGCCGCGAACAACGGGAAGCCCTGACCCTAGAAGATCGCCTCGAGTTAATGTTGCAAACCGTCGGCACCGATCAACTGCCCTTGGTGCCCCATCCACAGGATCCCTTGGGTAAATGGCTGCCTTTAGACCAGACCCAAACCTACTACGATCGTGACCAAGAAGCGGAATTACGTCAGGATCGCTTGCAATTAGAGATTGCCTACAACCACCTGAACTCAGATCTCAATCTGGATTTGCCACCATTTGCCCCGGACACCTCAGCAGAGTTCCTTGACCCCCAAGCCACCCCCTGGACGGCCCTGCGGGAAGCCGGAGCTAAACTCCATCAAAGCTTGGTGAACCTCAGCCCCCAGGTTTATCCCCCCCTTGCCGACCTCCAGCGGGAAGTTCACTTCAACGGGTTTCATCCCTTTGCGAAAGCCTGGCACCTCTATGGTCTCAGTTTTATTGTCATGCTCTTGGCCCTGTGGATTAAACCCCAAGACCTTTATGGGGTCGCTCTGGGGCTCTTTAGCGTTGGTCTGGGGGTGCAAACCTATGGTTTTATCCTGAGGATGCAAATTGCGGGCCGTCCTCCCGTGACTAACATGTACGAATCCGTGGTGTGGGTTGGTTTCGGCATTGCGGCCCTCGCCTTTCTCTTTGAATGGACGACCCGAGCCCGCTACTATCTGCTGGCAGCGGCCCCCCTCTCCATTCTCTGTTTACTCCTAGCGGATAATTTGCCCGCCGTACTCGATCCTAGCATTGCCCCCTTGGTGCCCGTCCTGCGGGACAATTTCTGGCTGAGTATTCATGTCCCCACCATTACCCTCAGTTATGCCAGCTTTGCCTTGGCCTTAGGGTTGGGGCACGTAGCCCTGGGGCATACCCTCTGGTCGCCTCAATCTCGGCAGCGGATTCAAACCCTGTCTCAGCTTAACTATCGGGTGTTGCAGGTGGGGGTTCTCCTGCTCACCGCTGGCATTATTTTAGGAGGCATCTGGGCCCATGTTTCCTGGGGACGCTTCTGGGGCTGGGATCCCAAGGAGACCTGGGCCTTAATTGCCTTGCTCTGTTATTTAATTCCCCTGCATGGTCGTCTGGTGGGCTGGATTGGCCCCTTTGGGCTAAATGTGGCTAGTATTGTGGCCTTCAATGGGGTGTTGATGGCCTGGTATGGGGTGAATTTTGTCCTGGGAACCGGTCTACATAGCTATGGCTTTAGTACCGGCAG
>JBEAPM010000284.1:0-9344 GCA_041164445.1 Cyanobacteriota bacterium | reverse complement strand
TGCTTATCCCCTAGATTTATTTGAAGAAGGTTCCGTCACCAACGTTTTAACCTCCTTGGTGGGTAACGTCTTTGGTTTTAAGGCCTTGCGTGCCCTCCGTCTAGAAGATATTCGTTTCCCTGTTGCTTTAATTAAAACCTTCCAGGGACCTCCCCATGGGATTACCGTTGAGCGGGATAAATTAAACAAATATGGTCGTCCCCTCTTAGGCTGTACCATCAAACCCAAATTAGGGCTGTCCGCCAAAAACTACGGTCGCGCCGTTTACGAATGTTTACGGGGTGGTCTGGACTTCACCAAAGACGACGAAAACATTAATTCCCAACCCTTCATGCGTTGGCGGGATCGGTTCCTCTTTGTCCAAGAGGCGATCGAAAAAGCTCAGGCTGAGACCAATGAAATGAAAGGTCACTACCTGAACGTTACCGCCGGTACCTGTGAAGAAATGATGAAACGGGCTGAATTCGCCAAAGAAATCAACACCCCGATCATCATGCATGACTTCTTCACCGGTGGTTTCACTGCCAACACCACCCTTGCTAAATGGTGTCGTGATAACGGCGTACTGCTCCACATTCACCGTGCGATGCACGCCGTTGTTGACCGTCAGAAAAACCACGGGATTCACTTCCGCGTACTTGCGAAATGTCTCCGTCTCTCTGGTGGCGATCACCTCCACTCCGGTACTGTCGTCGGTAAGTTAGAAGGAGAACGGGGCATCACCATGGGGTTTGTTGACCTGATGCGTGAAGACTATGTAGAAGAAGATCGGTCTCGCGGGATTTTCTTCACCCAAGATTATGCTTCCATGCCCGGCACCATGCCCGTCGCCTCTGGTGGTATCCACGTTTGGCATATGCCCGCACTGGTGGAAATCTTCGGGGATGATTCCTGCTTACAATTTGGGGGTGGTACCTTGGGTCACCCCTGGGGGAATGCTCCCGGTGCAACGGCAAACCGTGTTGCCCTTGAAGCCTGCGTTCAAGCCCGTAATGAAGGTCGCAACTTGGCCCGCGAAGGTAACGATGTTATCCGTGAAGCGTGCCGTTGGTCGCCTGAGTTGGCTGCAGCCTGCGAACTCTGGAAAGAAATTAAGTTTGAATTTGAGGCCATGGATACCCTCTAAACAGAAATCAGGGAGCAGTGAACAGTTATCATCTCGGTGACTTAAAGTAAGTCGCCCCTGCTAATTCGTTAGTGACTAACAGTTATCGCCGCCAAAATCAGCTAATAACTGGATTGATCACTTTTGACTGCTGGCTGATCACTGTTTAACTAGCTCACTGCCAACTGTGGGGAGGCGTTCATGCAAACTAAGTACGTAGCGAAAGCAACGGTGAAAATGCTCCAAAGCTATCTCACCTACCAAGCGATTCTTAGAATTCAGTCTGAGCTCAGGGAGAATAACCCCTCTCAAGCTATCTGGTTGAATCATTACGTCGCTAATCACAATATTCAAGATGGAGAAGCCTTCCTCACGGAGCTACTCAACGAGAATAAGGAGTTAGTGCTAAGAATCCTAACGGTCAGGGAAGATATTGCCGAGTCGGTGCTGGATTTCTTGCCGGAAATGACCCGCAGTAGCATTGGTCAGTCCAACATGACCCACCGTCGTCATTTGCTGGAACGCTTAACCCAAACGGCGACCGAAGCAACCCTGTTGCCCGTGGAGCCCTCCCGCCTTGAATCCGATCACAGTGATTCTCCCCCTTCTTAAGTAGTCATCAGACAGGAAAACAACTTCATGAAAACTTTACCGAAAGAGCGTCGTTACGAAACCCTCTCTTATTTACCGCCTTTGACGGATCAGCAGATTGCGAAACAAGTGGAATACTTGCTGGCGCAAGGCTTTATTCCTGGCGTTGAATTTGAGAACGACCCCCAACCCGATACCCACTTTTGGACCATGTGGAAACTGCCTTTCTTTGGTGGTGCGACGGCCAACGAAGTACTTGCAGAAGTGCGTGAATGCCGTTCGGAAAATCCTAGTGCTTACATTCGGGTCATCGGTTTTGACAATATCAAGCAATGTCAAACGGTGAGCTTTATCGTACACAAGCCCAACCAAACCCAAGGTCGTTACTAAGACCGAGCCGTCTCAATTATTGACGGTCATTAAACAGTAGCCCGCTTCGGCGGGTTTTTTTGTCAATCAGCCGCTAAAAAGCGTTGGTAACTTTCACTTAACTCCTGGACGGCAGCTTCATAAAATTGTTGACCGTGCTCTGGGGTTGCTAAAGAGGGATCTGACCCCATACGACCGTCGGGGTAATGGTCACGAAAGTCTTGGGCACTGTAAATACCATGCCCAGAGGCAACTTCGGGAGGCAAAGGGGCCGTCTTGATGAAATCGGGATAGACAAACTGGGTCAACGCCACTTCGCTGGGGGTGGCATGGGAGCCTTCCCGATCGCCGTACAGTTCCTTGGCCAGCTGATAAACGCTCCTGGCCATAAACCAATTGCCGACTTGACAGCGTATGGCCTGTTTAATCCCCCGCATGGGTAATTGATAATAACTTTCGGCAAAGGCCGCTTTGAGGGTGGCAATATTACCGCCATGGCCATTGATGAAGTAAAATCGGCAAAACCCTGCCTGGGCTAGACTACTGACAGAATCTACAATGACTTGGATTAACGTACTCGGTTGCAGGCTCATGCTACCGGGAAAGGCTAAATGATGCAGGGCCATGCCAACGTTGATGGTCGGCCCCACTAATGCCCCTGTGGTTTTACCAACCCCTTTGGCGATCGCCTCCGCGCAAATGGCATCCGTGCCAATTAACCCCGTCGGACCATGCTGTTCTGTTGAACCGATGGGAATAATAATTCCTTGGGAAGACTGTAAATAAGTTTCGACTTCAGGCCAGGTAGATAAGTGTAATTGCATCGTCAAGTTAACTTTTAGATTAAGGGGGGTTAAGGAAAATTTAAGGACGGGTTAAGCCCATTTTAAGGAGTTGTTAGCCTCAATTTACCCCCATTGAGTGTGATCGAAACAAATATCTTAAACAGTCTTTAAAGATTAGGGGATATCCAGTCCTCGGCGCTGATTTGGTCATCAAGAGACGGGTTAACTCTCCCCCGAGTCCGGTAGTTTGCCCACCCAGAGACGGAGAGCACAGCGCGTCAATCCCCTGTAATTGCGATAGCAAGCTAACAATCTTTTACCGGCTTTAATACTGCCTTAATCTTCTGAGTCTACGTGGAAATGTTGGCCAAAAATGTTCATTTTTGACGCTGGTATTTTGTGCTATATGTTAGTAAGTTACTTACAAGTAGGTTCTTTATGGTAATGCTAGACACCTTGCCCCAATCACTGGAATTTGAGGCCATTCCCCCTAGCCATCGTATTTTGATTGTTGAAGACGAAGAATCTATCAGAGAAACTATTGTGCTAGCGCTAGAGGAGGAGGGGTACGAGGTTCATGCAGTTGCCGACGGTCGCGATGCCCTCGCTCTACTCCAAGAGTTCAATGATGAGTCCGGTAAGTCTGCTGTTGACCTCATTATTTTAGACATCATGTTACCTCGGCTGAATGGTCTAGATGTCTGTCGCAGCTTACGCTTTGAAGGCAATAATACCCCGATTTTAATCGTCAGTGCCAAGTGCAGTGAAATGGAAAAAGTGACCGGGTTAGATGTGGGAGCAGATGACTATATCACCAAGCCTTTTAGTATAAAGGAATTGATTGCCCGTTGCCGGGCAATGATTCGTCGGCAAAGTTTAGCCGGCAATACCACCACGCCCTTCCGCAAATTTCGGGATTTAGTGCTTTATCCGAAGGAGTGCCGTGTTTTGATGCGGGGGGAAGCCATTACCCTAGCCCCCAAGGAATTTCGCCTGCTGGAATTATTTATGAGTTATCCGCGGCGGGTCTGGTCACGGGAACAGTTGATTGAGCAGGTGTGGGGGATCGATTTTATGGGAGACAGCAAAACTGTCGATGTTCATGTTCGTTGGCTACGGGAAAAAATAGAGGTAGATCCCAGTCAGCCGGAATATATCGTCACAGTCCGGGGGTTTGGCTATCGCTTTGGCTAAGCCGGCCATTAACATTTTTGGGCTTGAATAACCTGTAAACTGCCACCGGCATAAAGGGTTTGACGCTGGCTTGAAAAACCCTGTTGCTCCAGTAGCGCCAGTAAATTAGTGTTGATTAATTGCCAAGCGGTTTCCGTTTCAAACACCCACATAAATACGGCTAGAGGTGGCCAAAACAACCAATTATGAGGACGGTGTAAGTCTACGAAGGTGAAAATTCCGCCAGGTTTCAGGACACGATACACGCCGGTTAAAATTTGCTGGAGTTGAACCGGGGTCATTTCATGGAGGGCCACACTGGTATGGACGACATCAAATGTGTTGTCCCCAAACGGTAACGCCTCTGCCATGCCCTGCACATAAGTGGCTTCAGGCACCGCCAGTTTAGCGCGGGCCAACGCTTTTGGTGAGGCATCTAACCCCGTTACTTGGGCCCCAGTGGCAACTAAATACTGGGTCGCCTGTCCTCCCCCACAACACAGATCAAGAACGGTGTGCTGAGACGTCAGGGACAGATCCTGCAAGGGAAGGTGATGAAATCGTTGTTTCCCGCCCACATTCAACGTCGCCAACCCGGAAATCAGGGTATAAAACCAAGGGTATTGATAACTCCATGTCCGAAAAATTGTTGCCATCACTCAATAACAGAGATTACTACGGGTTTGTAAACTGCGACGCTTTCCTTTTTGCCATCTATTGTTACACTTGGTAAAGAATCTGAAAAATTAATCTACTAAGCTTAACAATTATGGGTCGCGTTGGGGTACTGCTACTGAATCTTGGAGGGCCAGAAAAGTTAGAGGATGTGCGTCCCTTCCTGTTTAACTTATTTGCTGATCCGGAAATTATTCGCTTGCCCTTTCCTTGGTTACAAAAACCCCTTGCTTGGTTGATTTCCACCCTCCGCGCCAAAAAATCCCAAGCGAATTATGCCGAAATTGGTGGTGGTTCCCCCCTGTTACAAATTACCGAGGCCCAAGCCGCCGCCCTTGCCTCCCGCCTAGATGTCTTGGGACAAGATGCCAAGATTTATATCGGTATGCGCTATTGGCACCCCTTCACCGAAGAGGCGATTCAACAAATTAAAGGCGATCGCCTGCAACGATTGGTGATCCTGCCCCTATATCCCCATTTTTCCATTAGCACGAGTGGCTCTAGCTTTCGTGTCTTGGAGGAACTGTGGCGCAAAGACCCTAGCTTAAGGCAGTTGGACTACACATTAATTCCCTCCTGGTACGATCACCCTGGCTATCTCCAAGCCATGGCGGATTTGATTGCGGCGGAACTGCAAAAATTCCCCAACCCCGATCAGGCCCATATATTTTTCAGTGCCCACGGGGTGCCCCAAAGTTATGTTGAAGAAGCCGGCGATCCCTACCAAGCAGAAATTGAGGCCTGTACCCGTCTCATTATGCGGACCCTTAACCGTCCTAACCCCTACACCTTGGCTTACCAAAGTCGAGTTGGGCCGGTGGAATGGTTAAAACCCTATACCGAAGAAGCACTACAAGCCTTGGGAGCCGAGGGGGTTGATAACTTACTGGTGGTTCCCATCAGCTTTGTTTCTGAACACATTGAAACCCTGCAAGAAATTGATATTGAATATCGGGAAATTGCCGAAGAAGCAGGTATTGACAATTTTCAACGGGTGCCGGCCCTGAACACCCATCCTGTCTTTATCGACTCCCTCGCCCAGATGGTGATGGATTCCCTGACTGATCCGCCTTGTACCTTCGACTCAGTCCCCCATCCCAAGAAAAATATGAAAATGTATCCCCAGGAGCGTTGGGAATGGGGACTGACCACTGCAGCCGAAGTGTGGAACGGGCGCTTGGCGATGTTGGGGTTTATCGCCCTCTTGGCCGAGTTGATTAGTGGCCAGGGCCCCCTACACTTTGTGGGTTTACTGTAGGGAAATCTGCCCTATTAAGCTGATGGGGCCTTCCGCTACGATGCTTGTATGCTCTTAAGTTGTTCTGGAGTCGATGCCTCGATGAAATTTCCACTGCAAGCGCTTTATGGGTTTTATCGTCAAGCCATCCGCAATCCCAAGTATCGCTGGTGGATTATTTTAGGGACGTTGGTTTATCTGCTAAGTCCCTTTGATATTTCGCCGGATATGTTGCCGATCGCCGGTCAGATTGATGATGTGCTGTTGGTCACGTTGATGTTTACCGAAGTGTCGACGTTACTAATGGAAAAGTTCAAACGTCGTGACGAAGCCTTTGAAACTGTAACCAGCAGTTCAGCCACGGGGGAGACCAAAACGGTTGATGTGGATGCCGTGTCCTTAGATTAAATGCCAATCGGCTGAGCGCCTCACCCTTTACCCCTTTTTGATGGAAGTTGCAACCCCTATGACAGCCCCTCTTTCCCTTTTGTTAGTTGACGACGAACCCGGTGTGCGGGAATCTGTACAAGCCTTTTTAGAAGACAGTGGTGATTTTAAGGTGGACTTAGCAGCCAATGCCACTGAAGCCTGGGACTATCTCCAGCACCATCTTCCCTCCCTGGTGATTTCCGATATTATGATGCCCCAGGTGGATGGTTATCAGTTTTTAGAGAGATTACGGGCCGACCCTCGCTTTCAAGCTTTGCCGGTGGTTTTCCTGACGGCCCGGGGCATGACCAGTGATCGCATCCAAGGCTATCAAACCGGCTGTGATGCATTTTTGTCGAAACCCTTCGACCCCGATGAATTAGAGGCGATCGTGCGGAACTTATTAGCCCGTCAGCAAGCCAGTTCCGATGCCCATAGCGATACGGGTAAACTCCAAGAGATTTATCAAGAAATTCGTGCGCTCAAGGAGCAAATTGGTCAACCTACCGGTATTCAGACTTCTCCCGCCCCGATCAAATTGGACTTTACCCCCAGGGAGCAGAGTGTTTTGGATTTGGTTGCCCAAGGGCTGATGAACAAAGAAATTGCGGCCCAACTGAAAACCAGTGTGCGGAATGTGGAAAAGTATGTCAGCCGCTTATTCACCAAAACGGGAACCAATAGCCGCACGGAGTTGGTGCGCTTTGCCCTCCAACATGGCTTGACTGACTGAAGTGATCTGTGAGCGATCGCCCATGGGGCGGCGTATTCAGCCGCGATCATTCCTTCCCCCTGCAGGTAAAATCCTCGGAGTCTTGATCACATTTGCTCAACCCGTTAGGGTATTTTTTAAGGCTGTTTCCAATTGTTGGCTTAAAACATTGATCGCCAGACCCAGTTGCTGAAAACAGGTTTCTGGGTTGGGCTCGGGCTGGAAAAATAGTAATTTAAACTGGGCGGGGCCAATCACAAAAATTGCCACTTCGGTGGCGGGATCGTAGCCGTTTAAAATACCGACCAGTTCCTGAATGCGGTGATTCACTTGCTCATTCAAACGGGCGATCACCGTGGGGTCACAACAGATAAAATGGGGCGTAGGCTGTAAATCTAAGCCCAAATACTGAGACTTATCTGGCCACTGTTGATGAAACCCATAGGCTAAAGCGGCTAAAACCCGTTGTTGATCCTGGGCAAACTGATCTAACTGGTAGCGCCAAGGGTTAGCAGCATCGTCAGGGAGAGTGGAACCGGCAAAAAACATGGGACATCATTGAATTCACTTCATACCTTACGATACCAGCGACATCTCCCCCTGGCATTGTGTCGCCAAAAGGCTCTTGATTACAATTCCAATAATCCTGGCGGCGGCTGAATTTCTAGGCGATCGCCCTCAACATCCACTAGGGGAACAATTGCCTCAACAAAGGGCACTAACACTTGCTTCCCGGCCGGATTATCCAACGTCACCGCTAACAAATCATTCCCCGCACTATAAAAATCCGTCACTTTGCCCAGGCGATCGCCGTTGAGGTGATCATAGACAACTAGCCCCAAGAGGTCAGCAATGTGATATTCCCCCGGTTCCAACGGTAGGCGATCGGTTTCCGGTATGAGCAAGGTTTGACCAATCAACGTTTCCGCCTGATTGCGATCGCCAATTTCGGCGAATTTGAGAATATAGAGATTTTTGCCGGGAACCGCTTTTCCTTTTTTAAGGTGCAATAAACACGGTGTTGCCGTTTCCTCTTTTCTCAGCCAACGTTTGCCTTTGGTTAAAAACCGCTCGGGAAAGTCAGAGCTAGAGATTACCTTGACTTCTCCCTGAATACCGTGGGCAGCCACAATGGTGCCAATTTCTAACCACGCTTGATGCTCAATAAAGTCGGTCATGGATTTAGGCTTTTAATCTCGGCCAAACCGTTCCTAACGTTTTTTCTTTTGGCGATTTTTCTTGCGGGATAATTTTTGTTGTTTTTGTTTCGCTTTCTTCTGAGAATTTGTCTTTCCTTTGCCTTCATTTCCAAGCGGTGATGGACTAGAAAAATGGGGAATATCCTGCTTTTTCGCGATAGCACGTTCCCTCATTAATTCTTGCAGAAAATCCGCATACTTTTCCCTTTCTTTTTGCTTTTCCTCCTCCGACTGAAAGCAATACCACCACTCCATGGATTTGATGGTGCTCTCAATCAGATCGTGTTTTTTATCATCTCGCAGGGACGCCAGCGCTGATTCCACAGTCTGCTGGGCAAATTCCTGCTTGATGTATTCATGAGAACCGAGCATTTCCTCGATAAAATCAGCATCAAATAATTCATCAATTAGCCCACTCAATTCCGTCCCGTGGATATCCAGATATGCGTAAACAACGCACCCGGCAATGTAGTCCCGTACTTCGCTCAAATCATCGTCCAAATCATCCCCTGCCTCCAAGCAGTTTCTGCCAATCTTTTCTAGATGGGTCAACACCTCTGCTCGGGATAATTTTCCATTCACATAAAGAATGGTTAATGCCTCTATTGCTGCGCCTCTGACATATTGATCTGCGGCAGTGTCAATTAAGCGTTGTAACGGTGTCAGGTCGCCATCGTAAACCGACGCTAATACATTGGACAGACCTTCTGTAATGAAATCCCCGAATAAAGTCTCTGCGCTTTCCCCGGCCTCAATCATCAGATCAACGATCAGCGGATAGGCCCTGGTTTCCCGAAATTCTGCCAACAGGAAAAAGGCGTACATATAGAGGTAATCACCATCATCCAGATCACAAAACTTCCCTTTCAACGCCTCTAATCTGGCTAATAAAACCGGTGCCAGTTCTGCTTTTTGCTCACTAGCCGCTTCTAGGGCTTGTCGAGGAAAGTTGGGCGAAAAATACTCCAGGGCTTCTATGATTTCGGGGATGGTCATCATGGGCGTCAATGGGACAAAATTAGGGGAGACTTCAGGCAGGAATCTACAGCGGTTCTCCCAAAACATTATA
>JBEAPM010000283.1:0-3305 GCA_041164445.1 Cyanobacteriota bacterium | reverse complement strand
GTTCAGAATTTCAGTTAGGATGGGTTTGGAAGTTAGCATAAAACAAAATGTGATTAAAGATACAGAAGCATATTATACCCTAATGAGCCCAAATAAATGCGATTTGCTGCTATTTTATTTTGAGCAATGAGTTCAATAACTGATAACAATAAAATTGGCTTATGAGGAGCGACCCCTCTTTTTTTATGTTTATTAACCTTCAACCTTTCAAACTTGTGGCAGTAGTGTGATAAATCAGAAGAAGATGACATGATGAAATTGATTCCTTTCTAAAATTTTGATCAGGGTTATTGGGGAAACTCATAATAGCGATCGTCCCCTACACCTCATCCCCCAAATACAACGCCACAAACCGAGCCGCTGCCTCAGCATTAATCCCCCGCAACGATCGAACAATCTCAACGATCGTCTCCGCCGTCGGATCCCGCGTTTCCGTTACCCACCGATTCACATTCGATCGTCCCAAGCCCAAAGCCTCTGCCAACTGGGTTTGGCTAATTTCATAATCCTGTAACACCTGTCGAAGCGCCTGACCTGCTTTACCCATGCAGGTATTGTCTCAAAAGAAGTCCTGAACCCTAAAAATGTTGACTAAAAAGGCTACGTCATTCTAAAATATTGCCTAAATGGACAACAGAGGTCAACCATGAGTTTTAATGATTTGCACTGCGGGCAAACACCTGAGCTAGCGGCTTACAGCAACGCAGCCCCCAATGGGAACCTGTCAAAATTATCCTTATCGGCTCCCGTGCAGGCGTGAACAGCATTGTGCATCTGCTCCATCACCTCAGATTTGCCGAAGTCTTTGAGTGGACAGATCCCTTAAAAGCACCCGAAAGTTTAGCCGTAGAACCCCAGCACATCATGCGACTCGCCACCAAATATTTGCCGAACCATTCTCACCGGTAATCTGTATAAAACTTGGGGAGCGATCGACCATAGCATCACTAGCGATCGTCCCCCGCCTCAGCATTAATCCTCCGAAACGATCGGACAATCTCAACATTTTCATGCCGTAGACCCACATTTAACTCCAAGTTATTGAATAGAATTAACCATTAACTCTCTAAGTTCTTGAATAAATTGGCCTGGCGTTTTGATTTTAAGATCAACTTTTTCCGCAACTTCAAATGTAAAATCTTTGGTATTGAGTGTCAATAAACAATTTACATTTCCTTGAAGAGCAGCCCCCAGAATAGGAGCATCTTTAGGCTCAATCAGATTAACCAGTAAATTTATATCCTCTAGCTCAGGATTAGGTAAAATTTCTGGATTTAGAGTAGAAATAATTGAACGGAATACTTCAATTGACTCTGGCAATTTTTTAAATAAATTACGTTCACATTCCTCCAAAACTTGACTAGAAATTACGACCTTAATCAAACCTATTTCTCCTAAAAGGATGACGGCATAACTGGCACCTCTATTAGAAACACTTGCAGCAATCAATACACTAGAATCTAGAAAAACTCTAACCATTATTATCTTGATATTCTTGCCAAATAGCCAGCCGTTCTTCCTGTAAACCTTCCAACAGATTATCTAAACTAACTTCCTTAGTTTTTATTAAATTAGCAAAATCTTGAGTCAATTCCATCAGTCGAGGCGGAGTAGAAAGCAGCAATGCTAAATCACCAATTTGGAAGAGACATACAGAATTCAAAGTAGGGCTTAACTGACGAACGAACTCCTGGGGAAAAATTGCCCTTCCATCGGGCATAATTTGGAGAGGATAAGCCTTCACTGCCGTATTTTCCTGAATCATCATTTTCTAGCCCTAGAGATATCGATCTAATTCTAGCTTACTTTCCCCCCTAGAATCGATCGTTCCTCTCCTACACCTCATCCCCCAAATACAACGCCACAAACCGCGCCGCCGCCTCAGCATTAATCCCCCGCAACGATCGGACAATCTCAACGATCGTATCTCCCGTTGGATCCCGCTTCTCATTGACCCAACGGTACACATTATTGCGCTCCACATCCATCGCCACCGAGAGCGCATACTGACTAATTTCGTACTCCTCAAGAACTCGCTTGAGAGCCTGTGCAACTTTACCCATGCCCTCATCCTGCCAGATCCGGGCTATTCCATAAACGTCCTAATGGTTGACAGGCATCCAAGAGGATGACAACCTAGATCAATCGTCTCCAGTAGGACAACTTGCCATGAGCTTTACCGATGATCACCCTAATCGCCTTGAGCTACCGGTTTACAGCAACCCAGCCCCCCAACGGGAACCCATCAAAATTATCCTTATCGGCTCCCGTGCAGGCGTGAATAGCATTGTGCATCTGCTCCATCACCTCAGATTTGCCGAAGTCTTTGAGTGGACTGATCCCTTAAAAGCACCCGAAAATTTAGCCCTAGAACCCCAGCACATCATGCGACTCGCCACCAAATATTTGCCGAACCATTCTCATCGATAATCTGTATAAAACTTGGGGAGCGATCGACCATAGCATCACTAGCGATCGTCCCCCGCCTCAGCATTAATCCTCCGAAACGATCGTACAATCTCAACATTTTCATGTTAAGACTGGGGCATGATCACTGGAATCACTTGATTGATATTCCGACGATAAATCACAAAATCACTATCCAACGTTAAAATTGAACTTCTGGGAAATATCTCACTCATTCTAACCATACAAGCATCTGCAAAAGACATCGGTACTGACTTATAGCGACTCTGCAATATCTTGATAGCAGTTGCCTCCTTACTTAGCCGAAAGGGAACCTGGATAATGCCTGTTTCAACTAGAATCATCACACCTTCCTCACCTCGATAGATACTCTGCAACAGAAAGCAGGCCTCTGCAATAACAGCCTCACAAGTTAATAACGGTTTTGCGATCGTAGACCATTCCGAAGTTGCCCATTGGTGCATCTGATCACGAGGATTGATCAAGGCCACAAGGGGGCCAGTATCCAGCAAGATTTGATGCCTCATCACTGCCCAAAGCCTTCCATATAGTGCTTATTCGTAGAAAGATCCGATGGCCCGTCTCCAATGGTTCCCAGCACTTGCTGGGCAGCATCCCATGCAGATACTTCAGCATTCTCTACTGAATCTGACAAAGATTGAGATCCTCGATACTGCAAAAATTCAACGAAGTCTAAAACTTGTTGTTTCCGATCAGAATCTAAGGTCTGCATTTTTTCTAAGACGGCCTGCTCAATACTCATCAGAAAAATGGGTAGAAACCCCGTCCTTTAGCGAAGCGGAGGACGGCTTTACATTGAACTAGGCAACAATCAAGCCGTTTGAACGGCGGATCAATTGCACCTTACTAGCGGCGAT
>JBEAPM010000282.1:0-6268 GCA_041164445.1 Cyanobacteriota bacterium | reverse complement strand
CTAAAATAAAGTTGATTAAGCGACGATCTTATGGGCTACCTGAGTTTAGCCATCTCCGTTTAATGTTGTTAGCTTGCTTTGAGACTTAATATTTTGTTACACATTATATTAAGGAGAGCCGGGAAATTATGGCAATTCCACGGACGTGGGTTTAGCAATATGGGGGAGTCCCCATCCTAGTTTTTCCCGTAACACGCGGAAAAATTCCGGCGGATTTAAGCGGATAAACCGGGCTTTATAGGGCGATCGTTCTACGCGCACTTCATCCTCTGGGGTTACATAACAACCGGCATTACCATCCACCACCATAATTAAGCGATCGGGATTTGCTGGAGAGACGACTACCGGCTCGACATCGGCAAAAATCAAGGAACGGGAGGCTAAGGAATGGGGGCAAATCGGTGCAAGCTGAAGGACTGAAACGTCGGGGGTAACGACGGCACCTCCTGCACTGAGGGAGTAGGCGGTGGAGCCTGTGGGGGTGGAAATGATGATGCCATCCGCTGCAATATCTACCGGTGCATGACGACCGACCGAAATCTCAAAATGACACATACTGGTCAAGGGTTCTCGGTGGATGACCATTTCATTGAGACCGAGGGCTTCCCAGATGATTTTGCCTTGCCGCACGACCCTAACCACTAACATCGATCGCTCTTCCACAATAAAGTCTAAATTACAGAGGCGTTCCAGGACTTGCGGTAAACAATTGATGTAGGTCTCGGTGAGAAACCCCATGTGCCCTGTATTGACGTTTAGGAGGGGAATCCCTAGGGGGGCAACTTGCCGAAAGGCAGCCAGGACGGTGCCATCTCCCCCCAGGACGATCGAGAAATCCATACTGGAGTCGAATTCTGGGGGAGTCAGACTGTGAATGGAAACAAAAGAATGCTGTTCAGTGGGATCGACATAGCCCAGAATCCCCCCGGTGCCTGTGGCCAACACAACCTTCCAACCTTTTTCAATGAACTGCTGTTGGAGATCTTCAGCGGCGGAGCAGGCTGTGGGTTTAGCATCGTTGTAGATAATGCCAACTTTGGTCACGGTCAACTCGATCTTTACTTAGTGTGCAGGTTCCCTAAGAATACAGGTGAGTCATCCTTAACGATCGATCCTGCAAAAATTTGTATTAATCAGATCCGGGTTGTTCAACTGCAACAGAGGAGTGCAATTCGCCTCGCCACACTCCTTTTTTCGCTGCGTCCCTCAGCGGAAACGGTGATTCTGCCGCTTGTCGATCTGCTGATAGGCTGTTCTCACAGCGGTCTCCCCAGATCCGTCGTAGTGTTTATACGGCAGTCGTTTCAGATCCTAGTTATGTTTGCTAGAGCGGGCGCGGTAACCTTGATATCGCAAGGCTTCTAGACCTAATTGATGACGCGCCCTAGGAATAAGGTAAACAAATGTTCTTAAAATCACACTACACTTATCTATCCCTCATTGCCATTGTGGGAACCTATATCTTTGGATACGGCATCGCTCGTCTCTACGTTTTCCATGCTGTAGAACATTATCCTCAAGGAAAAGGTGGCCCTCGCCAGGATTACATTGCGAAAAAAGATCAGTTGCCCGGCGAGGGCTGGGAATATCAATTCTTTCTGCCCATGATCAAGCTTGAGGAAGCTTTACGCTAATGGTATTACTCAGATCCGAAGCTTTCAGACTCCACCAGCCCTGTAGGATGACAGTGTTACTACAGGGGCTGGCGAGGATGCCTGATTACCAGAAAGACACATTTGCGAGTTGATGACTCTCATTCCTGTAAAGAATGATTGCCAAATGATAGACGAACAACCCTAGGGGCTATAGTAGAGATGTCAGGTTAAAGTTCATTATTTTCCAAGGAGGAAAAAATCTGAATTTAGTCTGTTCAAAGCAAAGTCGAACAAACACCCAACAATTTAACTCATCTATCTCCTAGTAGTGAATGGGGAGAACCTCTTAGAGCACTGTACTCTAAGCAGCCTCCAAGATATTAGATCAAAGCGGAGAAAAAGATCGGGTTAAGGTTGGGTGTTTTGTTATGTTTATTTGATTTTATAGGCTTGCCCCTAAAAGCGAAAAAATGAATTGAAGAGTTTTTTTGCTTTAGCGTCGTCGTACTTTACTGACCATTTTACGGGAAAGGCGGAGATGAATACCCTGTTGTTCTGCCCAGTCCTGGAGAATACGATAGAAATGATAGCGATCGTCTGCCTGCAAAACCGCAACTTGATCGGCGGTTTCAATGACATAGGGATAACCACTACCAATAATGACCTCTCCCCGTACCCAATCGAGAATGGTTTCGAGCCGACCTTCCTCCGCAATCCATAAAGGTAATTCGAGTCGAGCGGGATAGCCTTCATTCGTTTTCAAATATAGGTAACCAATGCGATCTTTTTGATCGAAATAATAGTCCTGTAAAATAGGTCGCTGACACCGCATCAAGGGGGTTCGATCGCCCCACTGCATCAGGACATGAAAAATTTGAGCATCATGAATTCCCGCCATTTCAGGTAACCGAAAACCACGTTGGAGCACCTCCGTTAAATCCCGCGCATAGGAGGTATCCACATAGGCCACGATCGGTACGCGATTATCTTCACTACTCTGTAACAAACGCCGCAGGCACTGGGCATAAAAAGCCCGCATCTCCCCATCAAAAGACTGGGCAAATGTAGCCACTAGAGAACCATCTAAAAAGACCAAGCAGCGGGGATCTCCGGCGTGTTCTTCCATATATTCCTGCATTCGTTCAGTTTCCATGGCAAAGCGGCGCATATTTACCAAACGATCGCTCCCCTCTTCCGATTGTCCCCCCTGGGCATCCCGCAGTTGCAAGGGGGTGAGCAGATCCAGGCGAATATCTTTGTGGTATTGACCCTGAGGCTGATGCAGATTCTCAAACCAACCAATTTGGATTAAGGCCACCGGTAAGGAAAAATCCTTAGTGGGATAGATTTGGGAACCATCTACCGCAAAGGTGGCAATGCCCGTTAACTGCTGCCGCACCCAAGCCAAACTATCTTCCCGACTACTCCACTGCAAGGGCCAAGGAAAGACACCAGCAGCTAAAGACTCTAGGGGCTCCAAGATCACTCCCAGGGAATCCGGAAAATCCTGCAGTTGTCGTGCAGCTTGGCGATAGTCCTGTAAGCCCTGAAACAATCGTTCATCAAAGGCATGGAATTCTGCTTCCCGTTGCTGAAGCAGTTGCACAATTTGGGTGGGACGAGTGGGCATAAGGTGAAGGCTAAATTTAATCTAATTCACTCAAACTTAACCGACTTTTTTGTTCTTTAGATCCCACTAAGACCTCAATTTTATTGATAAACTCTTGAGTCAGTTGGATAAATGCTTTTGATCCCGGTGATTTGGGATGGGTTAAAATCACCGGCTTAAAACTGTCCACCGCTTTAGAAACATGAATATCTGAAGGAATTTGAGTTTTAAAGATCTGCGCCGCACTAAAGTCTTGGTGTAAGCGATCGATGACCTGCTTAGAATATCGGCTGGTTAAGAGTCCCCCAGCCATCGTAAAAGCAATGCCCACTAAACGACTCTTAAAAATATCCGTTCCCTTATAGGTATTGCGTAACTTTTCGATACGACGCTCTAGAAGCTGTATCCCCGCAACAGAAAGGGGCTCTGCTTTAGCGGGGAGAAGATAAAAATCACTATTGACCAAACTACTGCGGGTGAGAAGATTATATCCCGGCGCACAATCGATGATGATGTAATCGTAATTGTGGCGAACTGGATCTAAGATAGTTTTCACCATGGTTTGCTCTAATTGGTTCCAGGCCGCTTGAAAATCCTGTTGGCCAGATTGTTCTGCTAATTGATGCAGGGCAGAGGAAACCGCAAAATCATCGTATAAATCTAAATCTCCGGGTAACAAATCTAGCCCTTTAACCGTAGCAACATAGGGGCGAATGACATCTAAGACGGAGATCTTCTCCGATGAATCAGGCTGCAAAACTCCCTGAAATAAATACTTGAGGGTGCGCTGTTCCTTGCGGGCTTTAACAAACTCTTGTGGCGAGAGCAGGCTCAGGGTTGCACTAATTTGTGCGTCAAAATCTGCAACTAACACTCGCTTGCGATGGATAGAGGCTAAACAGGTTGCTAGATTAACTGCAAGGGTAGTCTTCCCCACCCCTCCCTTCATATTTGACGTAGCAATGATATAAGTCATGGACGATCCAGATCGGTGGGTATTCCCTGAACAGCTAAGCAATCAGCAGCAAGAGCTAAATTGCTTAGATTTTACCTAAAAATGGGTCTCTAAGGATCAGCCACGCCGTAGGTCATCAGAGTAAAAAATGTAAAGAAATGTAAAGAAAGGTTAAAGTCTTCCCACTCTAGGAGAAATTATGAGAAGAATATGAAAATGAAATGATTATGAAAGATTGTAGTGATGCACCAGCTTCGTTTCGATCGCTTCTTGCTTGGGGGCTTGGGAGCCCTGGTTTTGGGGGTTTGGGGGTGTACCTCCGTACCGGAATCTACGCTGCCCGAGGCCGCTACACCCGAAACCGATCGCAAAGTAGTCTTGACTACCTTCACCGTCTTAGCGGATATGGCGCAAACGATCGCTGGCTCCAAGCTGCAAGTTGAGTCTATTACCCGATTGGGGGCGGAAATTCACAACTATGAGCCGACTCCTAGTGACTTGACGAAGGCTCAAGCCGCAGATTTGCTGCTCTATAACGGTTTAAATTTAGAGGTTTGGTTTGAATCTTTTCTGGGCAACTTAGAAGCAGTACCCGCAGTTTTGTTAACGGAAGGAATTGAACCAATCCCCATTGCCGAAGGTGCCTATCGCGATCGTCCTAATCCCCACGCCTGGATGTCGCCTCAAAACGGCTTAATTTACATCGAAAATATTCGCCAAGCCTTTGTGGCATTAGATCCGGAAAATGCTGAGGTTTACAACGAAAATGCAGCGCAATATCGCCAAGCCATTGAAGCGATCGATAGGCAACTCCGCCAAGCCCTAGAGTCCGTTCCCCTCAATCAGCGGTATCTTGTCAGTTGCGAAGGGGCTTTTTCTTACCTAACTCGGGATTATGGTCTGACGGAAATTTATATGTGGCCCATTAACGCGGAACAACAATTTACCCCTAAACAAATCCAAACCGTTATTGAAAAAGTCAAAACCTATGATATTCCCAGTGTTTTTTGTGAAAGTACGGTCAGTGACAAAGGGCAAAGAGAAGTGGCCAAAGCCACCAATGCTAACTTTGGGGGCACCCTCTACGTCGATTCCCTCTCCCTTCCTGACGGACCCGTTCCTACCTATCTGGAATTGCTGCAATACGACGTAGAAACGATCGCTAAGGGGCTAACGGGAGAGGCGCAATAAAAAAACTTTAATTCTTGCGATTCATTGATTTCAATTCATTGCGACAGGTCGCCCAACCAATCATCCCAATCTATCCAAGAGAAATGCCATTTCTTAGCCTCACTCTTGACCCTTCAAACTTGCAATTTCACTATTCCAACTCACCCCTTCCCATTTCAAACTTTCCACTGAAATCGAAAAATTCAATCAAAGAGTGCCGCACTCTTCCAGCTTAAGTTAGTAGTCCAACTTCCCACTCCCCCTCACACTTCTATGCTCAACATTACGATCAACAATCTCAGTGTTACCTACAGTAACCATCGTTTAGCACTGTCTAACGCCACCTGTACCGTGGCAGCAGGAACCATTACCGCCCTAGTGGGGCCCAATGGCAGCGGCAAATCCACCCTTTTTAAGTCGATCATGGGCTTTTTGAAACCCAGCCAAGGGGAAGTGCGCATTGCGGATCTATCGGTACACCAAGCTCAGAAACAACAGTGGATGGCCTATGTGCCCCAGTCCGATGAGGTGGATTGGAACTTTCCCGTCAGTGTTTTTGATGTGGTGATGATGGGCCGCTATGGCTACATGAATTTTCTGAGAATCCCCCAAAAGAGCGATCGTCAACGGGTCATGGCGAGCTTAGAGCGGGTAGGGATGACGGAATTACGTCATCGACAAATTGGGGAGTTATCGGGAGGCCAACGGAAACGGGCGTTTTTAGCTCGGGCCTTGGCGCAAGAAGGCAAGGTCATTTTGCTCGATGAACCCTTTACGGGCGTGGATGTCAAAACGGAAAAGCAGATTATTGATTTACTCTTGCAACTGCGACAAGACGGCCACACGATTTTGATCTCAACCCACGATCTAGCCTCCATTTCCACCTTTTGCGATCGCACCATTTTAATTAACCACACCATTTTGGCGGAAGGCCCCACC